>NZ_RZRY01000474.1:0-4975 GCF_003998035.1 Mesorhizobium sp. M2A.F.Ca.ET.039.01.1.1
GATGGGAATTCCGTATGCATTACGGCTCGTTGAACGCATCGTTCGACGATCACGGCGTGCTGGTCCGTATCGCGGCGGAGGACGAGACCTGCCTCTCCTATATGAAGATGATCTTTGCCGGCCATATCGCCGCGCATCTCAGCACGACCGAAGGATTGCGCTGGCATGGCGACGGCACGGACGCTGGAACGCCGGTGTTCTTCCGCGAAATAACGGTGCTGTCCTCGACGAAATTGTCGCCGCATATGCAGCGCCTGCGCTTCTCCGGCCGCGACCTCGGCCGCTTCGCTCATGGCGGATTTCATGTCCGCCTTCTGCTGCCGCCGGCCGGGCGGCAGGCGGTCTGGCCGACCATGGGCGCCGACGGCCTTATCGTCTGGCCGTCGGGCGAGGATGCGCTGACCATCCGGGTCTATACGATCCGCGCGCTGGATGTGGCCGAGGGCTGGCTCGACATCGACTTCGTGCTGCATCCGGGCACCGAGACGCCGGCAGCGACTTTCGCGCAGAATGCGCGGGTCGGCGACATCATCGGCATGATCGGTCCCGGCGGTGGCGGTTTGCCCGAGGCGTCCAACCTGCTTCTTCTGGGCGACGATACCGCGCTTCCGGCGATCGGCCGGATGCTGGAAGAGCTGGCGCCGTCCGCCCGCGCCGAGGCCTTCATCGAGGTCGATGGTCCGCGAGACCGAGTGACGTTGGCGGCAGGCGAGAACATCGCCGTCCGTTGGCTCTACCGGCATGGCCGCGAAGCAGGCCGCGCCGGCCTGCTTCCGGAGGCATTGCGCGAATGCGCCCGGCTGCCATGCCCTGACGATCTCTATGTCTGGGCGGGATGCGAGTTCGCCGACTTCCGCGAGATCCGCCGGATAGCACGCAAGGAATGGGGCTTGCCGCGCGACCGGCATCTGGTCACCGCCTATTGGCGCCGCGGCGCGCAAGGCGAGGACGGAGCCGGCGAGGAATAGCGCCGTCTCGTCTCAGTCGCGGTCGCTGACCATGGCGATCGCCGGCGCTGCCAGCAGCGCGACCACGCCCGCTCCGGCAAACAGCGCACCATAGCCGAGATGCTGCGCCGCATAGCCGGCCAGGATGCCGCCCGCCATGCTGACCAATGCGTCCATGCACTGGAAAAGCGTGAAATCGACGCCCGCTTGCCTCGGGTCCGACCAGCGCATGAACTGCGCATAAAGCGCGACGAAGCCGAGCGCCATGATGCCGGAGGAACTCAGCATTGCGACAGCTGCCAGCGGGCCTGCCGGGAAAACGCCCGAAAGCGCGAAGGCGGCGAGGACGAACAGCGATCCAGCCTGCAAGACGAGCGCGAGCACAAGCACGCTGCGCGTGCCCAACCACCGGACGAGCGCGCCGCCGGCAAGGGCGGCCGCGACGCCGAGGATCATGCTGCCGGCGCCGTTGACCAGGCCGATGGTGGAAAGGCTGAGCCCGGCATCGACGAGAAACGGGCCGAGCATCGCTAGCGCCGCCTTCTGCGCCAGAACGTAGATCGCCGACGCCACCAGGCCGCGTTGTATCTGCGGACGCCGCAACGCCATGCCGAGCGAGGGCACGTGGTCGCGAACTTCCTCGTGCGACCGGCCAGCGACGCCGAGCAGGAAGGGCAGGCCGAGCAGCACCAGCAGCGAGGCCATGGCCGACACCGCCGGACGCCAGCCCTGGACGTCGACAAGGAAGAGGAACAGGCCGCCGCCGATCGCCGAGCCGAGATAGGCGCCGCCGACCTGGGCCGCATTACCCCAGCCGAGATTCTTGCCGGCAAGGTTCTGCACCGCAAAACCGTCGCAGGCGATGTCGACGGTCGCAGCTGCAAAGGCAACCACCGTCAGGCAGGCGACCACGGGCCAGAAAGCGGCCGGGCCGAGTTGTGCGACAGCCAGCAGTCCGGCGATGGAGACCAGGCCACCGATGAGGACAATCGCGCCGGTTCGGTCTCGTCCCGACAGCGGAAGCCGGTAGCGCTCCACTGCCGGCGACCACATGAATTTCAGCGCCCACGGCAGGGCGATCAGGGTAAGCAGGCCGATACGGTCGAGCGGCAGGCCCTGGTCGCGCATCACGGCCGGGAGACCCGTCCAGGTGATGCCACCGATCACGCTCTGGGCCACATAGAGGCCGCCGATCGCCGCAACGATGGCGGCCGGCGACGAGGCGGCCGGGTTCGAGGCGGAGACTGACATCAGAAACGATAGCGCAGGCTGCCGAACAGCGAGCGGCCCTCGTCGCGGTAGCAATAGCCGGCCGAGCAGATCGTCTGCTGGTTGTCGAACAGGTTCTTGGCGTTGATCTGCAGCTTCACGCCTTCGAGCTTCGGATTGCGGTAGCCGAAATCGTAGGACAGCGAGGCATCGACGAAGGCGCGCGCGTCGTTCTTGAAAGTGTTGGTGTCGTCGCCGTAGCTGGCGCCGGCGAAGCGCACACCGGCGCCGAGTCCGAGCCCATCCAGCGTGCCGTTCTCGAATTGATAATGGCCCCAGAGCGACAGGATGTGATTCGGCGTCGCCGACAGTTCCTTGCCGTCGGTACCTTCGGCGCCGCGTTCGATCTTCACGCGCAGATAGGTGTAGGAGGCGATGATGCTGAAGCCATTGTCAAGCGAGGCATTGGCCTCCAGCTCGACGCCGCGCGAGTTTAGGTCGAGCTGGCGCTGCTTGTTGATGCCGGTCGAGGCGTCGAAGACGACGCCGTCCTTCTGGTCGATGTCGAACAGCGCGGCGCTGACGGTCGCGTTGCGGTCGGGGATCTCGTATTTGACGCCGATCTCCTTCTGCGTGGCGATGGTGGGGCGGGCGACGCGGCCGACGGAACTCGTAATGTCGTCATAGACGAAGCCGATGTTGGGCGAGAATGAGGTCGAATAGTTGACGTAGGGAACGATGCCCCATTCGGTCCGGTAGGACAGGCCGACGCGGCCGGAGAAGGCGCTGTCCTTCTGCTTCGACTGGCTGAAATCCGCCGCGGTGGAGGTGGTGTCGATCCAGTCGTAGCGGCCGCTGGTGAACAGGGTGAAATCGTTCCACTCCATTTGGTCGTGCAGGTAGACGCCGAGCTGGTTCATCTCCTGCCCGCCGGAATGCGGGACGGGGGCGGCCTTGATGTCCTCGACCGAGACGTAGGAGAGCCCGCTGCCGGCGTCATAGTCCGACCAGGCGTAGTCGATGCCGGCAATCGCGGTGTGCTTGACCGGACCGGTGTCGAATTCAAGCTGGGCCATGTTGTCGACGACGAAGTTCTTCATCGCTTCCGTGTAATGGCCCCAGTAGCGCTCAAGCGGCTGGTCGGCGCCGACCGAATAGTGGCCGCTATATTCGATGTCTGAATCGACGGCGTTGTAGCGCAGGTTCTGGCGCACAGTCAGCCAGTCGTTGAAGCGGTGCTCGAACTCATAGCCGATGCGCCCCTGGTCCTGGGTGAAATCGTTCCAGGCCGGATCGCCTTCATAGATATTCGACAGCGCGCCATAGGCGGAGTTGTAGAAAGCCGCGGTGCCGCCGGTGACGGACTTCGAATATTCGCCGAGGATGGTGAGCCTGGTGTCCTCGTCCGGCTTGAAGGTGACGGCCGGCGCCAGATAGAGCTTGTCGTCGGGATAATCGGGCAGCCCGGTCTCGCTCAGGCGGCCGAGGCTGGTGAAGCGGTAGAGGATGCTGCCGTCGTCATTGACCGGCCCGGAAGCATCGAGCGCGGCCTGGAAGCGGTTGTGTTCGCCGGCCAGCAGCTCGATTTCATGGAATGGCTCGTCCTTGGGCCGTTTGGTGACGACGTTGACGATGCCGCCCGGACCGCTGACGCCGTAAAGCGAGGAGGCCGGTCCCTTCAGGATGGTGACGCCCTCGATGCCGTAAGGTTCTGTCTTGAACCAGGCGGAAGGGCCGTTGTACTGGCGCAGCCCGTCGCGGAACATGCCGTTGTAGAAGGCCTGGAAACCGCGCAGGAAGAAGGCGTCATAGCGCGTGTCGAAACCGAAGCTGTTCGGATTGGCGCTGGCCGTATAGCCCAGCGCGTCGTTCAGCGTACGCGGCTTCTGGTCCTCGATCTGCTTTTGCGTCACGACCGAGACCGCCTGCGGGATTCTGGCGATCGGCGTGTCGGTCTTGGTGCCGATGCGGTCCTTCTTGGCGACATAGCCGTCCTGCTTCAGGATCTCGTTGCTCTCGGCGGTCACCTCGATCCTGTCGAGAACGGTGGCGTCGCCGCCGTCCTGGGCAAGTGCCGGCCAGACATGGCCGAGGATGGCGCTGCCCGCCAGCAATGATAATCCCCGGCGCCACGTCCTCGACCGCTTCGGCATTTCTGTCTCCAATACTCATATTTGATCACGCCTCCGCGCTCTCAAATATGAGTTTGTGAGTCAAGTATTTTTTGACGCCTCCTCGAACTTGATGGCGTCACGCCACGTCAGCCTTCCTGGCAGGCCGGGAGAGGAGCGATGTCTTGCTCCGGCGCCGATCCGCGACGCAGGCCGAGGAAGACGACGATGGCGGTAAGCATGGTGATCGTCGCCAGCACGATGAGCAGCCGGTCGAAGGCCGTCTCGTAAGCTTGGACCAGGGCGCTGGCGTCGGCCAAGTGCAGACGTTGCACCGGTTCGCTGATATTGCCGGTTGCCAGCAACTGCGCCGCTGCGACCGCTTCGGCAGGCGAGGCCAGTCCTTGAGCGCCGAGCTGCGTGGCCGTGAAACCCGACAAGACTGCCATCACGATCGCCAGGGCCACGCCCTCGCTGGCGACGCGGGTGGTGTTGAAGATGCCGACCGCCATGCCGGCGCGCTCCTTCGGCACGACGCTGACCGCCAGTCCGTCCATGAGCCCCCAGGGCAGGGCGATGCCGATGCCGATCAGGACCAGTGGGGCCACCAGCGCGCCGTCCGCCGCGGGCACGCGGCTGAGCCAGACAAGGCCGGCCGCGGCGACGAGGAGGCCAACGCCGCAGATCGTGGCGGGCGCGATCCAGCGC
>NZ_RZRY01000475.1:0-4957 GCF_003998035.1 Mesorhizobium sp. M2A.F.Ca.ET.039.01.1.1
TCCTTGACCATCAGGTCGGTGATGCAGGCGACGCCCGAGTAGAGCACCTGGTCGGCCATGGCGAAGGCATCGGCGAAGGTGGTCTTGTCATTGGCCAGCCGGAACAGGTTCTGGTTGGGGATGACGATCAGGGTATCGACGCATTTCTGCAGCTCCTCGATGCCCATGTCGGCCGTCTTCATGCGGCGCTGGCCCTCGAAGTGGAACGGCTTGGTGACGACGCCGACGGTGAGGATGCCCTTCTCGCGCGCCGCGCGGGCAACGACGGGAGCGGCGCCCGTGCCGGTGCCGCCGCCCATGCCGGCGGTGACGAAGCACATATGCGTGTTGGACAGATGATCGATGATCTCGTCGATGCACTCTTCCGCCGCCGCGCGGCCGACTTCCGGCTGAGAGCCGGCGCCGAGGCCCTCGGTGACATGCGCGCCAAGTTGGATCAGCCGCTCAGCCTTCGACATGGTCAGCGCCTGTGCGTCGGTGTTGGCCACCACGAACTCGACGCCGCGCAAGCCGGCGGTGATCATATTGTTGACGGCATTGCCGCCGCCGCCGCCGACACCGAACACGGTGATGCGGGGCTTGAGCTCGGTGATGTCCGGCTTTTGCAGATTGATGGTCATTGTCTCCGTCCTTTGCCTTTCCCGCCGCCTCGCCGCTGCGGCCGCCTATGGGGCTGTCCCCGTCAAATTAAAAACTGTCTCTCAACCACTGACTCATGCGATGCAGTCTTCCGCCCGTTCCGGTCATCCTGAAACCGGAAAGTCCTTTCGCCGAATGGCTCTCGAAGCTCGCCATCTGCGGGTAGATCATCAATCCGACCGGGGTCGAGAACGCCGGTCCCTTGGCCGCCTCCGGCAGGCCCGCCACGCCGAGCGGACGGCCGATGCGCACATTGCGCCCGAGAATGCGGCGCGCCGCTTCCGGCAGGCCGGCGAGCTGGCTGGCGCCTCCGGTGAGCACGACGCGTTTTCCCACGGCATTGCCGTAGCCGGACTTGTTCAGCCGGTCGCGCAAAAGCTCGAGCGTCTCGTCGATGCGCGCACGGATGATGCGCGTCATCACCGAGCGCGGTATCTGCGACGGCACATCGCCCTCCTCGCCGATCGGCTGGATCGAGACGAGGTCGCGGTCGTCGGCGCTTCCGGGCAGCGCCGAGCCATGCATCACCTTCAGCCGCTCCGCGGCGTCGAGCGAAGTCGACAGGCCCTTGGCCATGTCGAGCGTCACATGGTTGCCGCCGATGGCGATGGCGTCGCCATGGATGAACTTGCCTTCCGAGAAGACCGAGATGGTCGTCGTGCCGCCGCCCATATCGATGCAGGCGGCGCCCATTTCGAGTTCGTCGTCGACCAGCGAGGCAAGCCCGCTGGCATAGGGCGTCGCCACCATGCGCTCGACCGACAGATGCGAGCGGTTGATGCAAAGCTCGAGATTGCGCATCGGCGCCGCATCGCCCGTCAGCACATGCATGTCGACGCCGAGCGCATCGCCGACCATGCCGCGCGGGTCGCGCATGCCGCGCTCGCCGTCGAGCGAGAAGCCGACGGGCAGCGAATGGATCACTTCGCGCTCGGCCCTCAGCGCCTGCTTGGCGCCGGCGGCGAGCACGCGCTTGATGTCGACTTCCTCGACCTGATGACCACCGAGATTGATCGTCGCCGAAAAGGCTTCGCTCTTCAGCCGGCCCGCCGTCATGTTGACGATGAGGGAATCGACCGTGAGCCCGGCCATGCGCTCGGCGGCGTCGACGGCAAGCCGGATGGCATGCTCGGCGCGATCGAGGTCCACCACGACGCCGGACTTCACGCCCTGCGATTTCTGGTGGCCGATGCCGATCACCTGGATACGATGCGAGCGTCCGCGCAGAAGCTTGCCGTCCTCGTTCGGCTTGAGCTTCGCAACCACGCAGCAAACCTTGCTGGAACCGACGTCGAGCACCGTGAGTATGCCCGACCGGCGCGAAGAAGCGTCACCGCCGCCGCCAAGCCAGCTCATATCTTCGTCCCCGTCTTGCGCTTGGCCGGGTTCTTCGGCTTGTCGCTGAGCGCGGCTTCGCGCTGCGTGGCCGCCTCCGGCGAAAGCTCCACGACCAGCCGGTCGGGGAGCCGCATGTCGACGGCGGCGATGTCGCGCGTCAAAAGCCCGTTGTCGTGGTCGATCTTGACGAGTTCGGCGATCGCCCGGTCCTCGTCGTCTTCCGGCAGCTTGATCGTGATGCCGTTCTCAAGCCTCATGTCCCAGCGGCGCTCGCCGACACGGATATAACCTTTGACCCGCGCCGCAAGCTCGGGATAGCGCTTGATCTTGTCGAGGAAGGCCGGCGCCATGGCCGGCGCGCCGCTACCGATGATCAGCGGCAGCAGCGCCTGCTTGCCGCCCGAGAACGGCGCGATCACCTCGCCGGACCGCTCGATCACCGAAACCGATGTACCCTGCTGCCAGAGCGCAAAGGGCTCGCGCTCCTCGATGCGCACTTCCAGCGTATGAGGGTAGATCTTGCGGACCGCCGCGCCCTCGACCCAAGGCAGCGTCGCGATGCGCTCGCGCGCGGCCTCGGCATCGAAGCCGATCAGCGATGTCCAGCCGTCGAGGCCGAGCCGGTCGAGCACGTCGATCTCGGACGTCTGACGATTGCCGACCACCTTGATCTGGTCGACGGCAAAGCCGGTGCGGGCAGTGATGCCCTGCACGACGCTGTCGGAGTAGCCGCCAAGAAAAGCGCCATAGGCGCTGCTCGACGCGATGAGCGCGGCGGAAAGGATCGCCGCCGAAAAGCGCGGCGCCTCATACTCGCCGCCGCACAGGCGCGCCAGCACGCGCACCGGCCGGCGAAGCTGGCGCGGCAAGACGAAACGGTCGAATGACAGCGGCACGCCGAACAGCGCGGGACCAGCCGCGTTGCCGCCATTACCCTGTCCCCACCTCAACGCAGACACGAAGCGTCCTCCACCATCCAACTCAACAAATCGCCGAACGAGTGTCCCGCTTGCGCGGCGATTTCGGGCACCAGAGACGTCGGCGTCATGCCCGGCTGAGTGTTGACCTCGAGCCAGACAACCTCGCCGTTTTCGGAGTGACGGTCGTCGTAACGGAAATCCGATCGGGAGACGCCCCGGCAACCAATGGCAAGATGAGCCTTGAGGGCCAGTGTCTGTATTTTTTGGTAAATATTCGGTGAAATTTTAGCAGGGATTTCGTGTTTTGATCCGCCCGGCACGTATTTTGAGTCGTAGTCGTAGAAGGAATGCCCGGTCGGAATGATCTCGCAGACGCCGAGCGCCACGTCGCCCATCACCGCGCAGGTCAATTCGCGCCCATGGATGTAGCGCTCGACCATGACGGTCTCGCCATATTGCCACTCGGTCGAGCCGATCACCTGCGGCGGATGCGACTGCCCTTCATGCACGATGACGACGCCGAAGCTCGATCCCTCATTGACCGGCTTGACCACGTAAGGCGGCTTCATCGGATGCGCATCCTTGACGGCGAAGCGATTGACCACCTTGGATTCCGCGACCGGAATGCCGGCCGCCTTGGCAACCTTCTTGGCCTGCTCCTTGTTCATGGCCAGCGCCGAAGCGAGCACGCCCGAATGAGTGTAGGGAATTGCGAGATATTCGAGAATTCCCTGGATGGTGCCGTCCTCGCCGAACGGGCCATGCAGCGCGTTGAAGGCGACGTCGGGCTTGAGCTCGGCAAGCACCGATCCAACATCGCGCGAAACATCGACGCGGGTGACCTGATAGCCTTCAGTCTCGAGCGCATCAGCACACGCCTTCCCCGAGGACAGAGACACGGGCCGCTCCGAGGAGAATCCACCGAGGAGAACAGCCACATGCTTCTTCTTCATTTCCCGTCATCCCCTCTCACGCCGGGCCTGCAACCGATATTCCCGCACCGCATTCCCGAGCATTGAGTCCGAGTCTTCCGGCAGGTTGCCCCCCAGACGGAAAACGCGGCTGAACGCGTCGAACGACTCAAATCAGGAAACGCTTCAGGGCAGAGAATCAGAGAGTTGATTCGCTGGCAAGTGCCTATGATTCCGAGAGATTCACTTTCCGCGAAAACAGCCGAGAAAAGTGTGTTGTTGAGTCTTTGCAGCAACGGTTGAGGCCGCCGCGAAGCACCGAAGTTCAAGTAGTACTTGAACTTAACGAGTTCGCTGAGGTGCGTTGAGATTCAGGTCAGGCCGAGCCGGAGTCGAAGACGGGCGCGAAGCGACCAAACAAGGTGGCATCCGAGAACCGGAGCGGAGCGTACTAAAGTACGCGCAGGAAGCCGCCGTTTGCAGGCCGGCCTCACCTGAATATCAACGCACCTCAAAGGAGTTGCCCGAGAAACTCCTGCACCTCATGACCGGGCCGGAAATTGCCGAGGCGCTTGATCTCCCAGTGCAGCCGGATGCCGGAATTCTCGAGCACGCGCGCGCGCACCGTCTCGCCAAGATATTCGAGGTCATAGCCGGTCGCGGTGCCGGTGTTGATCATGAAGTTGCAATGCATCGGCGACATCTGCGCGCCGCCGATCATCAGCCCGCGGCAGCCGGCCTTGTCGATCTCCTTCCAGGCCGAGGTGCCTTCCGGATTCTTGAAGGTAGAGCCGCCGGTTTTCTCGCGGATCGGCTGCACCGTATCGCGATGGTTCTGCACGGCATCCATCGCCGCCTTGATCGCCGCCTTGTCTTCCGGAAACCCTTCGAAGATGGCTGAGGTGAAGATCAGTCCGGCGGGCGCGGACGAGTGGCGGTAGGCATAACCCATATCGGCATTGCTGAGCGTGTGGAGATTGCCCTTGCGATCCAGCGCCGTCACCTCCACCACGCGCTCCCGCGTCTCCACACCGTTGGCGCCCGCATTCATCCTGAGCGCGCCGCCAATGGCGCCGGGGATGCCATGGTAGAAATGGAAGCCGCCGATGCCGGCTTCACACGCCACGGCGGCCTCCATTTCTACCATGG
>NZ_RZRY01000476.1:0-4952 GCF_003998035.1 Mesorhizobium sp. M2A.F.Ca.ET.039.01.1.1
CCGCCACAAGACGCTCGATGCCATGGGCGATCTGGCGCTGGCCGGCGCGCGCTTCATCGGCTGTTTCCGCTCCTATCGCGGCGGCCACCGGATGAACGCGTCCGCGTTGCGCCGGCTGCTTTCCGACCACACGGCCTTCGAGATCGTCGAGACCCGGCGCCGCGAGCGCGGCCGCGTCGCCGAGATGATTGCCGTCAGCCGGCCGGTCTACGCACCCTGGGTGATCTGATTTTTAACCGTTTTCTGGCGTTGTAGTCAGGTTGTGTTGCGCGATTGCATCACGAATCGCTGAAATTGCACAACCTCGGTCGCTGAGCCAGGCCGCCACAAAAATGTGCGATTGGCCGGACATAGCGTTGCCGGGCAAGGGGATAATGGTTTATGGCTTCGGCCCGGACCGAAACGACGCCGAAGGGGCGGAATCCAAACATGTTTTTTTCGCGAGTTGGTCAATCGGTAACGCCGCGTCGGCGTGTTTTGCTGGCGCTGTCGGTGGTTGCTCCCGCGCTTATTCTTTCGGCCTGCATGTCCTCCGAGAAGGACGTCAACCTGGCGACCTATGTCGATCAGACCGAGCCGGCCGACGTCCTCTACAACCAGGGCCTGGCCAATATGAATGCCGGCCGCCTCGACGAGGCGAGCAAGAAGTTCGATGCGGTCGACCGCCAGCATCCCTATTCGGAATTCGCTCGCAAATCGATGGTGATGGGGGCTTTCGCCGACTATCGCGCCGGCAATTATGACGAGGCGATCGGCACCGCGAAGCGCTACCTGACGCTTTATCCGTCTACCGACGACGCCGCTTACGCGCAGTACATCATCGGCCTGAGCTATTACCGGCAGATCAAGGACGTCACCCAGGATCAGAAGGAGGCGCGTCAGACCATCCAGACCATGCAGGATCTGGTGACGCGCTGGCCGAATTCCGAATATGTCCCCGACGCCAAGGACAAGATCCGTTTCGCCAACGACCAGCTTGCCGGCAAGGAGATGCAGGTCGGCCGCTATTATCTCGAACGCCGCGAATACATCGCCGCCGTGAAGCGCTTCCGCACCGTGGTCGAGACCTATTCCAACACCCGCCATGTCGAGGAGGCGCTCGCGCGCCTGACCGAGTCCTATTATGCCATGGGCTTGACCTCGGAAGCGCAGACGGCCGCGGCGGTGCTCGGCACCAACTATCCGGACAGCCAGTGGTACAAGGATTCCTACAAGCTCCTGCAGAGCAACGGGCTTGAGCCGCGCGAGAATGCCGGATCGTGGATCTCTAAGGCCGGGAAGCTGATCACCGGCGCCTGAAGCTTGCGATGCTGTCCAGACTGTCGATCCGCGATATCGTCCTGATCGAGAAGCTGGACATCGACTTCCTGCCTGGGCTTTCGGTGCTGACGGGCGAAACCGGCGCCGGCAAATCCATCCTGCTCGATGCCTTGTCGCTGGCGCTCGGCGCGCGAGGCGACGCCTCGCTCGTGCGCCATGGCGCCGCGCAAGGCCAGGTCATCGCGGTGTTCGACGTGCCGCGCAACCATCCGGCGCGCGCGCTGCTAGCCGAAAACGACATCGAGGATGACGGCGATATCATCCTGCGCCGCGTGCAGACCGGCGACGGCCGCACCCGCGTCTTCGTCAACGACCAGCCGTCCAGCGTCACGCTGATGCGCGATGTCGGCCGCGCGCTGGTCGAGATTCATGGCCAGCATGACGAGCGCGCGCTGGTCGATCCCGGCGCGCATCGCGAATTGCTCGACAGTTTCGGCGGCCATCTGGGCGCCGTGCACGGCACGGGCGAAGCCTGGCGCTACTGGCGAAACTGCGAGCAGGAGCTTTCGCGGCATCGCGCCAAGGTCGAGGCGGCGGCGCGCGAGGCCGATTATCTGCGCGCTTCCGTGGCCGAGCTCGCGAAACTCGATCCGCAGCCGGGCGAGGAGACGGAGCTTGCCGAACTGCGCGCGCAGATGATGCGGGTCGAGAAGATCGCCGCCGAAATCCACGACGCGCAGGATGTGTTGTCGGGACCATCCTCGCCCTTACCGCAGCTTGCCAGCCTATTGCGCCGGCTGCAGCGCAAGGCGGGCGAAGCGCCGGGCCTGCTCGACGACGTGGTGAAATCGCTGGACGAGGCGATGATCTCGCTCGATGCCGCGCAATCCGGCGTGGAAGCTGCGCTTCGCGCCACCGAATATGATCCGCAACGCCTGGAGAAGGCGGAGGAGCGGCTTTTCGCGCTGCGCGCCGCCTCGCGCAAGCACAATGTCGCGGTGGACGATCTGGCGCAACTGCGCGACACGATGGTGGCCGATCTTGCCGATCTCGATGCCGGCGAGGAGCGGTTGCATGCGCTGGAAAAGCAGGCCGCCGCGGCGCGCGAGGCCTACGATATTTCGGCGGCGCAGCTTTCCTCGCTGCGCCAGGCGGCGGCATCGGGCCTGACCAAGGCGGTGATGGCGGAACTGCCGGCGCTGAAGCTCGAACGGGCCGAGTTCATCGTCGAGATGGGAAGCGATGCCGAAAGCCGCATGGAAGAAGGCATCGACCAGGTCGAGTTCTGGGTGCGGACCAATCCAGGCACCAGGCCGGGGCCGATGATGAAGGTCGCCTCCGGCGGCGAGCTCTCGCGGTTTCTTTTGGCACTGAAGGTGGCGCTCGCTGATCGCGGCTCGGCGCCCACCCTGGTTTTCGACGAAATCGACACCGGCGTCGGCGGCGCCGTGGCCGATGCCATCGGCCAGCGGCTGGCGCGGCTGTCGAAGCGCGTGCAAGTGCTTTCGGTCACGCATGCGCCGCAGGTTGCGGCACGCGCCGCGACGCATTTCCTGATCTCCAAATCCGGCGGCAAGGACCGTGTCGCCACCGGCATCGCCGAAATGGACCGCGCCGCGCGCCAGGAGGAGATCGCGCGCATGCTGGCCGGCGCCGTCATCACCGACGAAGCGCGCGCCGCTGCGGAGAGGTTGCTGCGCGAGAATACGGCCGCGGCCTAGGCTGTGCTGATATTCAGGTGAGGCCGGTCTGCGAACGGCGGTTTCCTGCGCTTCCGGTGCGTACTTCAAGTACGCTCCGCTCCGTTTCTCGGGAAGCCACCCCTTCTCGACTCGGCCTGACCTGAATCTCAACACATCCTTGGAGCTGGGTTCCCCCAGCCTGCAGGTTGAGTCAGCAGATGGCTGCATCTTGCTGTTCAGCAATGATTTTTGCGCAATCCGACTCCCTCGCGGCGAATCCTGATTTATAGTGGCCCGCCATAATTCGAGGACCGCGTTTCATGTCGGAAAAACCAGTCGAATCGCTGAGCGAGGGCGAGGCCACGGAGGAGCTGAAGCGGCTCGCGGCGGAGATCGCCGAGCACGACCGGCGCTATCACGCCGAGGACGCGCCGACGATCTCGGACGCCGAATATGACGCGCTGGCACGGCGCAACCTCGCCATCGAAGAGCGCTTTCCCGATCTGGTGCGCGAGGATTCGCCGTCGCGCCGGGTCGGCGCGCCACCGGCGGAGGGCTTTGCCAAGGTTCGTCACGCGGTGCCGATGCTCAGCCTTGCCAAGGCCTATACCGACCAGGATGTCGCCGATTTCATCGAACGCGGAAGGCGCTTCTTCGACCGCGACAAGGACCTCGACATCGCCTTCACCGCCGAGCCGAAGATCGACGGCCTGTCGGCCTCGCTGCGCTACGAGAACGGCGTGTTCGTGCAGGGCGCGACTCGGGGCGACGGCGCGGTCGGCGAGGACATCACCGCCAATCTGAAGACCATTGCCGACATCCCGAAGAAGCTGCAGGGCTCGGGCTGGCCGGAGGTCATCGAAATCCGCGGCGAGGTTTATATGACCTATGCCGAATTCGAGGCGCTGAAGCAGCGCTCGGCGGCTACAGGCGGCCAGGATTACGTCAATCCGCGCAACACGGCGGCCGGATCGCTGCGCCAGAAGGACCCGTCGATCACCGCCAGCCGCAACCTCAAATTCTTCGCCTATGCCTGGGGCTATACGACAGCAGATCCGGCTCCGACGCAGTACGATTCCGTGCAGAAGTTCAAGGAGTGGGGATTCAAGGTCAGCCCGCTGATGGTGCGGGCGAGGTCGATCGACGAGCTCATTGCGCATTACCACCGGATCGAGGAGCAGCGTTCCTCGCTCGGCTACGACATTGACGGCGTGGTCTATAAGGTCGACCAGCTTGAGTTGCAGCGCCGCTGGGGCTTCGTCACCGGCGAGCCGCGCTGGGCCGTCGCCCACAAGTTCCCGGCCGAGCAGGCGATGACGACGGTCGAGAAGATCGACATCCAGGTCGGCCGCACCGGCACGCTGGCGCCCGTGGCACGGCTGGCGCCGGTGACCGTCGGCGGCGTGGTGGTCGAGAACGTCACGCTGCACAATGAAGACTACATCAAGGGCTTCGACAGCAACGGCCAGCCGATCCGCGACGGCATCGACGTGCGCATCGGCGACACGGTGGTCATCCAGCGGGCAGGGGACGTCATCCCGCAGATCGTCAGCGTCGTCATCGACAAGCGGCCGGCCAATGCTGTGCCTTACGAATTTCCGCATACCTGCCCGGTCTGCGGCTCGCCGGCGACGCGCGAGATCAACGAAAAGACCGGCAAGGAGGATTCGCGCCGGCGCTGCACCGGTGAGCTGATCTGCGCCGCCCAGGCCGTGGAAGGGCTTCGCCATTTCGTATCGCGCGGCGCTATGGATATTGAGGGCCTCGGCGCGGAAAACATCGACCTCTTCTTCAATGCGGGACTGGTGAAGACGGCGGCTGACATCTTCACGCTGAAGGGTCGCCGCCCGGCCGTCACCAAGGCGCTGGCCGAGCGGCGCGAGGAGCAGGCGCGGCTGCGCGAGGAAGCCTCGGGCAAGACGCGCAAGAATGTGCGCAGCGTCGAGGAGCGCAACTATGAAGGCCTCGACAAGCTCTTCGCCGCCATCGACGCTCGCCGCGAGCCCGAGC
>NZ_RZRY01000477.1:0-4951 GCF_003998035.1 Mesorhizobium sp. M2A.F.Ca.ET.039.01.1.1
GCATCGGATCGGCGATCCAGCCGAGATCCTTCCCGGTCCTGGCCAGCCCGTGGATGGCATCGATGCCCCATTTCTCGCTTTCCGGCAGCACGGCGGTCAGCACGCCGGCCTGGCGCATCCAGAGCAGGGCGCGCGAAGGGTCTGGAGCCGACAGCAGCTTCTTCAGTTCGGACCAGACGCGTTCGGCCGAAAGCTGGGCAAGCCCCTCCTTCAGCCTGGCGCAGGCCTTCAGGCCTTCGGCATCGGGGCGGCCGTCGCCATACCAGGCGAAGAAGCGGAAAAACCGCAGGATGCGCAGATAATCCTCGCGGATGCGCGCCCCCGCGTCGCCGATGAAACGCAGCCGCCGCGCCTCGATATCGGCAATGCCGCCGACAAGATCGACGACCGTGCCGTCGGCTTCGGCATAGAGCGCGTTGATGGTGAAGTCGCGCCGCTCGGCATCAAGCTTCCAGTCGCGCCCGAAAGTCACTTTCGCCCGGCGGCCGTCGGTCTCGACATCAGCGCGCAGCGTGGTGACTTCATAGGGCTTGCCACCCGCAATCACGGTGATGGTGCCGTGTTCGATCCCTGTCGGCGCCGTCTTGAAGCCGGCCGCCTCCGCGCGCCGGATGGTCTCTTCGGGCAGTGTCGTCGCGGCGATGTCGATATCGGCCACCGGTTGGCCAAGCAGCGCATTGCGCACCGCGCCGCCGGCGACACGCGCTTCCTCGCCGCCCTGCTTCAGCGCAGCCAGCAATTGCTGCAGGGCCTTGTCGCCAAGCCAACCGGCCTGGCTCGAGAGGGACAGCTCGACGCTCACGCATAAAGCCTTTCATACAGCGTGCGGATGATGCCGGCGGTGACGCCCCAGATTCGCTGGTCGCCATAGGGCATATCGTAAAAGAACCATTCGAGATCGTTCCACATGCGGCTGTCGCGCGCGTGGTTGGCCGGGTCCATCAGGAAACTCAAGGGAACCTCGAAGGCGGCGTCGACTTCGTCGGCATTGAGCGTCAGCGAAAAGCCGGGGCGCACCACCGAAAGCACCGGCACGATGCGGTAGCCGCTGCCCGATACATAATCCGGCATGCGGCCGATGATCTCGATATGGCCGCGATCGAGGCCGATCTCCTCGAAAGTCTCCCGCAGCGCGGTCGCCTCCGGACTGGGGTCGGTCGCATCGATCGTGCCGCCCGGAAAGGCCACCTGGCCGGAATGGCTGCGCAGCTTCTCGGCGCGCTTGGTGAGCAGCACCATGGCGCCCTCGGCGCGGTCGACGACCGGGATGAGCACGGCCGCGTCCCGCAGCGGCTTGACGTGCTGGAGCCTGGGGTGATCGGGGTTGAAGCGATGATCGCCGAAATCCTCGCCAGGGGTAATCGCGGCCTGCGCGGCGGCCCGGGCCCGGAAATCCGCGATCGAAAACGGCGCCCGCGTCACCTGGTCCATCACGCGCTCAGCCGTTTCAGTTTTTCGGCCGGCATGATCGGATAGACCTCGCCGCCCGAGCGGACGGCGAACATCGCCTTGCCGTCGATGTCGATCTCCTCGCCATGCGCGACCAGCTCATACATCACAGCCCGCGCCACCAGCGCCTCCAGCCGTCCGCGCACCAGCACATAAGGCTTCAGCCCACCGGTTTCGTCCTCGTCGACGAAACGCAGCGGATGGCCGGGCCCGGCGGCGACAACGTCGCCGACATTGGTGCGGAAGGTGATGACTTGCTCGTCGCCGCTCCCGGACGCATTCATTTCAACGGCGATGAAAGGCGCGTCGACGACCCGGATTCCGACCCGCTCGACCGGAGTCACGAGATAGGTCTTTCCGTCGGCATCTTTGCGCAGCACGCTGGAAAAGAGCTGCACCAGCGGCATCCGGCCGATCGGCGTGCCAAGATAGAACCAGGTGCCGTCCGCCTTGATCTCCATGTCGAGGTCGCCGCAGAAATCCGGATTCCAGCGCTCGACCGGCGCCGGCCCCTTGCCCGCCCGGGCCGCGCGCGAGATCAGCGCCTCGAGGCCGCGCGCCTCGGTAGCGCTCGTCAAGCTCTGCCCACCCGGGCTTTGTTCACGATGTTCGCTGCGTTCGGCCATGGTCACGAAATAGTCACTGTTGTCCCGATTGTCAGCCTTGTCCGCCCAAGTCTGTGATTTAAGTTCGAATGCAGGCGCCAGGCGGGGCCGAATCGCGGCATTCTGCGACGTTGAGAATGCAGGCCGGTATTTCCAACCACAAGGGATCGAAACGGCATGAGCGTGATGATCAAGGAAAGCCCGATCAGCGAAAAAGCGATGATCGAGGAAGCTGAAAAAGCGCTGGCCGACATCTCCAAGGTCCGCGACGCGGTCGGCCGGGTGATCTTCGGCCAGGAAGCGGTCGTCGAGCGCACGCTGGTGGCGCTGCTGGCGGGCGGCCACGCGCTGCTGGTCGGCGTGCCGGGCCTCGCCAAGACCAAGCTGGTCGAGACGCTGGGGATCGTGCTCGGCCTCGATTCGCGCCGCGTCCAGTTCACGCCCGACCTGATGCCGTCGGACATCCTCGGCTCCGAGGTGATGGAGCAGGACGAGTTCGGCAAGCGCTCCTTCCGCTTCATCTCCGGTCCGATCTTCACGCAATTGCTGATGGCCGACGAGATCAACCGCGCCTCGCCGCGCACGCAGTCGGCGCTGCTGCAGGCGATGCAGGAATATCACGTCACAATCGCTGGCGCCCGCCACGACCTGCCCTCGCCCTTCCACGTGCTGGCGACACAGAACCCGCTGGAACAGGAAGGCACCTACCCGCTGCCCGAAGCCCAGCTCGACCGCTTCCTGATGCAGGTCGACATCCTTTATCCGGAGATCGATGCGGAGCGCCGCATCCTGCTCGAAACGACCGGCATCGACGAAGCCAAGGCCGACAAGGTGCTGCAGCCGGCGAGACTGAAGGAGATCCAGACGCTGATCCGTCGAATGCCGGTGCCGGAAAGCGTCGTCGAGGCGATCCTCAAGCTGGTGCGTTCGGCCCGGCCCGGCCAGGGCAATGCCGAGACGGACAAGCATGTCGCCTGGGGGCCGGGCCCCCGCGCCAGCCAGGCGCTGAACCTGTGCACCCGCGCCCGCGCCCTATATGATGGAAGGTTGGCGCCGTCGGTGGACGACGTCCGCGCCTTGGCCGAACCGGTGCTGCAGCACCGCATGGCGCTGACGTTCGCCGCCCGCGCCGAAGGCACTTCGGTGCGCGACGTGGTGGCGAAGCTGGCAAAAGGCATCTGATGGGTCGAATAGGCGAGGTCCAGGCACCGGTTGCGACGCGCGACGCGCTCGCCCGCGGCCGGTTGCGGGCTTCACTGGTGCCGGACCTGCTGGTCGAGGCGCGGCGCATCGTCAATACGGTGATCGCCGGTTGGCACGGCCGTCGCAAGCGCGGCATCGGCGAGAATTTCTGGCAGTTCCGGCCTTATGTCGAAGGCGATTCCTCGCGCATCGACTGGCGCCGCTCGGCCAGAGACGACCATACCTATGTGCGCGACCGCGAATGGGAAGCCGCGCACACCGTCTGGCTCTGGGCCGACCCCTCGCCTTCCATGCTCTACAAATCGGCCGGCGCTGGCGTTTCCAAGGAATCGCGCGCGCTGGTGCTGGCGCTCGCCTTGGCCGAGCTTTTGTCGCGCAGCGGCGAGCGCATCGCCTGGCCGGGCCTGACCGACCCGTTCACCGCCCGCAACGGCGCCGAGCGCATCGCCGCCCAGCTGAGCCACGCCGCCGCGCTGCCGGCCAAACCTGACCTGTCGGCCATCCGCCGCTTCTGCGACATCGTGCTCGTCAGCGATTTCCTCGACCCGGTCGAGGAAACCATGGCCTGGCTCGAGGTGCTTGCCCGCCATGGCGTGCGCGCGCACCTTATCGAGGTCGCCGACCCGGCCGAGGAAACCTTCCCCTATGCCGGCCGCACCGAGTTCACCGATCCCGAGACCGGCGACAAGCTGACCGCCGGTCGCGCCGAGATGCTGGCCGAGGAATACCGCCTGCTTTACCGGGCCCGCCGCGATGAGCTGGCCGCATGGTGCAAGCGCCTCGGCTGGAGCTTTACCGTCAATCACACGGACCGGCTCGCCTCCGAAGCGCTGGTGCGCGTCCACATGGCAATGACCGCCGACGGCAGTCATGCAGGGCTGGCCGACAAAGGTCATGCAGGGCTGGCCGATAGAGGTCACCCCCCGCAGGCCACTGGAAAGGCGGTCGCATGAGCTGGCTGCCGCTTTCCTTCGGGGCGCCCATGGTGCTGTGGGGCCTTGTGGCGCTGCCGGTGATCTGGTGGCTGCTCAGGCTCACCCCGCCCAAGCCGCAGACGGAAGTTTTCCCGCCGCTGAAAATCCTGGCCCGGGTCCTCCGACGCGAGGAAACCCCGCAGCAAAGCCCGTGGTGGCTGACGCTGCTTCGGCTGCTCATGGCGGCGCTTGTCGTGATGGCGCTGGCCGAGCCGGTCTTCAATCCGCGCGAAAAGCTGCCGGCGGAAGGTTCCGCCCTGGCGCTTGTCATCGACAACAGCTGGGCAAGCGCCGCTGACTGGGGCAAGCGCGTCGCCACCGCCGAGCGGCTGATCGCCGACGCCGGATCGAACGGCGTGCCGATCGTCATCGCCTTCACTGCCGAGAAGCCCAACGCCGAGATCGGCCCCTTCGATGCCTCAGCCGCGCTCGACCATCTGCGCGCCGCCAAGCCGCGGCCGATCCCCACCGACAGGCCCGCCGTCTATGCCCGCGTCGCCGCCGCGTTGGAGCGCCTGCCGGGCGCCAGCGTCGCGGTGCTCGCCGATGGCCTTGCCGCCAAAGGCGACGAAGCCGCTTTCAAGACGCTGCTCGAAAAGAACGCGAAGCGGCTGGTCTGGGCCACGTCCGACCGGCCCTCGGTGACCGGCCTGACTAGCGCCGACAACCAGGTCGACGGTTTCGCTTTGACCGCTATCCGCGCGCCGGGCAATCCGGCGC
>NZ_RZRY01000478.1:0-4948 GCF_003998035.1 Mesorhizobium sp. M2A.F.Ca.ET.039.01.1.1
TGCCTATGCGGTGCAGAATCTGAGTTTCGCCGAAATGCAGGATGGCGGCCCGCCGCCGGCGCTGGCGGTCGAGATGGCACCGCTGATGACCGCGCCCGCCGTGCCGGAGGAGGCAGCGATGCTGGACACCGTGACACCGGAGCCGCCCGATGCGGCGGAGGAGACGGAAAAGCCCGTCGACACGAAGCCGGTGACCGATCCGGCGCCGGTGGCGGAGCAGGCAGAGCCGGTCACCGAACAGCCACTCGACGACACGCAGGAGGCTGAACAGGTCGCGCCGGTGCATCAGACCATCGCGGCGCTGAGCGAGCAGCAGCCACTGGATGAATTCGTGCCGGATCCTGTCGAGGCGATCGCGCCCGATTTCGCCATTCCGCTACCGCAGCCGAAACCTGTGGAAGCCGAGGTCAAGGCGCAGAAGCCGGTCGAAGCCAGGAAGAAGGTCGAGAAGAAGCCGGTCGAAAAGCCGAAGGAACGGGTGAAAAAGGAAAAGGCGACGACGCCCAAGGCGACGACCATCGCCAGCATCGACGCCAAGGCGGCGACGAAGGCAGCGGCGCCCAAATCGTCTGCAACGCAGGGGGTATCTGGTGACTCCAAGCAATGGGACGCAAAGCTCAGAGCCTGGCTCAATCGACATAAGCGATACCCAACCGCAGCAAAGGCGCGCCGGGCTGAAGGGAATGTCTTGGTGACCTTCACTGTCGATGCGTCAGGGCGAGTCCTTTCTGCACGGCTAGCCCGGTCGTCCGGTGATGCCGATCTAGACCGAGCGGGGCTTGCTATTGTTCAAGGAGCAACTGTGCCTGCCCCACCGCCGGAACTGGGTGCACGCCTGAGCCGCACGGCTCCCTTCTTCTTCAGCGTGCGGGACTAGGCCCGCGCACCGGATGGTGGTACGCGGCTAAACCGTTCAACTTTGCCGCTGCACCCTGCCGCCGAAATCAGATGACGATACTAACCCGCCGCACTCTTCTCAAAACCGCAGCTGTCGCCGGTCTCGCCGGAACCGGTGCCGCAGCCTTCGGCAGATTGACGGGCTTCGCCGCAACCCCGCCCGAACTGCTGATCCTGAAGACCGCCAGCATCGAGGCGCGGCTGATGGACGGTGCGCCGACGCAGAATGTTCTGACCTATGGTGAGGCAGGCCCGCCGCCGGTCGTCAGGATGCGGAAAGGCGAACCGTTTGCCGCGCGGCTGATCAACGGCATCGATGATCCGACGACCATCCACTGGCACGGTATCCGCGTTCCCAACAAGATGGACGGCGTGCCGTTCCTGATCCAGCCCTATGTCTATCAGGGCGACCATTTCGACTATGCCTTCACCCCGCCCGACGCCGGCACCTTCTGGTACCACCCGCATTGCAACACGCTGATCCAGATGGGTCACGGGTTGAACCGGCGTGATTGTGGTCGAGAACCTGAAGGACCCGGCCTTCGACGCCGAAATGGTGATCAACCTGCGCGACTGGCGGCTCGGCGACGATGGCCAGTTCATCGAGGCGTTCCGGCCGCGCGACGCCGCAAAGGCCGGCACCTTCGGCACGGTGCGCACCGCCAATTGGCTCGAACAGCCGCAATTCGATGCGCCGGCCGGCGGACTGGTGCGGCTGCGCGCCGCCATCACCGACGTCACCCGTATCTACGCCTTCCGCGTCGACGGCGCCGAGGCAACGGTGATCGCGCTCGACGGCAACCCGGTGCCGCAGCGGTTTACGCCGGACGCCTTGCAGATTGGACCCGGCCAGCGGCTGGAGCTTGCCATCCGTATGCCCGACGAGGAAGGCGCGATCGTCAGCCTGCGCGACGTCCGGGGCACCAAGCCGAAAATCGTGGCGACGCTGCGTTCCGTCGGCAAATCGCTCAAGCACGATCTGCGCGATCTCGGCCCGCTGGAAGTCAATCCGGTGGCGGAGGTGGACCTTTCCAGCGCCAGGCGCATTCCGCTGGCGCTGAGCGCCACGGCGGAAAACGTTTCGGCCGACAGCATCTGCGGTTCGCTCGGTTACAGTTTCTGGGCGATCAACAAGGTGCCGTGGCCGGGCGACACGCCCGACCCGACGGCGCCGCTCGCCGAACTGAAGCTCGGCAAGAGCTACATCATCGACATGGAGAACCTGACGCCGCACGCGCACCCGATCCATTTGCACGGCATGAGCTTCAAGGTGCTGTCGTCCTCGACCAGGCCAGTGCAGCCGCTCGTCTCCGACACCTATCTCATCCAGCCCGACGAGAAGGTGCAGCTGGGATTCGTCGCCGACAATCCCGGCGACTGGCTGCTGCATTGCCACATCATCGAGCATCAGAAGACAGGCATGACGAGCTATTTTCGGGTGGTGTGACGGCATCTCGTTTTTGTGAGGTGGGTTGACCGCGCCGCCTGATTGCCTAGGTAGCCAACTGGGCAGGCGGGCGGCACGCAACTCCAACCGACGGCATGACATCCTTGCGTATTCGAAAACTTGCCTTTGTTGCGGCAGGCATCTCCATCCTGTCGTCCTGCGTCATCCCGGACGATACATCCAGCATCGCCAAGGTCGACCCCACCACGGCCGCCGCCCGCAAGGAGATGGTCGGTCTCAGCGAGGCCGACGTCCGTATGTGCGCCGGCTTTCCGACCGCGACGGCCGATACGGGACCATCCGGCCAGATTTGGACCTATCAACGCACCGTGCAGCGCGGCAACCTCAGCATCGCGGTGCCGACCATGGCCGTGGGCGCGATTCCCGCGGTCGGCGGGTCAGTCAATGTCGCCCCCGGCGGCTACTGCAACACGCAGATCCGCATGGTCGGCGGCCATGTCGCCGAGGTCTCCTATGCCGGCGACAACAATCTGCCGAACAGCGTCGATGCGCTCTGCGTCAGCACGGTGGACGCCTGTGTGGCCTATGCGCGCCAACGCAATCACAAGGCGAGGGCAGTTTCCAGGTGAGTGGAGCGAGGCCGGTCCGAGACTCCGCTTGTGGGCTTCCGACGTCCAACTCGCCGAACATTGCGCGACGGGCGTCTCGAGGCAAAGCTGGAGCACTTCGGCCTCGACGCGGGAAGGGATTTTGACCGGTCGGCTCTGTTTGAATTGGCAGGTCGCATGCCATGGAGATTGGCCGAAACGACCATCGCGATCGTCATTCCAGGGCGGAGCAGCGGCGAAGCGGCGTCGCGTAGACCCTGGAATCCATGCCGTTACCTTCGCCAAGGCGTGCAACGGAACGGAATGGATTCCATGGTCTGCGCCGCGTCGCTTCGCTCGTTGCTCCGCCATAGAATGACGAGGTTCGGGCGGCTTCAACCGATCCCCGGCGCTTGCGCCGATTTCGCGGAAATCAATGGGATGGCGCACAGCCGGAAGGCGGCCCTGGGCATCCCGGCGCGTTACATCATCTAACGCTCATATGTGCGACCGAAAATCAAAGTGATCTCGGTCGCCGCAAATCGCCCCCAATCAGGACGTTCTTCCGGCCTTATTCTGGAAAGGTTGGAGAGGCCGATGAAATTACCCATTCTTGCCCTTGCCGGGACCATGCTGGCGGTGATGCCGGCGGTGGAGGCGGCGCCGATCATCGGCGTGCCGGCTGAAAATAGCCTGGTGCGGGAGGCGCATGTCACATGCGCCTATCTGACCGAGGACGGATACTGCGTTCGGCCGCACAACAAGCACCAATACTGGCGGAAACACTATTACCAGCCCGCTTATCGCACCTATGAGCCGCAGCCACGGGACGAGTATGACTGGCGCTATCAACGTCCGCGGCCGATTATCCGGGTCGTTCCAAACTACCCCCCGCGGGACGAAGATAATTGGGATGACTGGGACGATTGAGGCGCCTTGAGGCCGAGACCCTGCCAAGCGTCTCTTAGCCTCTAGTGGCCGGCATTCGGCGCCCGAGCAGCGCCTTTGCCGGCCTATCCACGAAGAGCCGAGGCTGTTCCTTCTACCGCTTCAGCGCGATGCTGATGCCGCTGAGATCGGCATTGACCTGCAGGCCGACCTGCCTGCCGGTGAGCTCGAGTTGAGCGCCCTTGTCATTGGTCATGACGATCACCTGGGCGCCCTTGCCGAGGGCCCCGCCGCCGCCGGCAGCGCCGTAGACGCCCGTCACGTCGCTTGCGCGGCGGATATGGCGCACCCTGCCCTGGAAATAGGTCTTGGAGGCCCCGAAAGCGAGGCCGCCCGAGACGCCGCCGACCGAGATCGGATAACGTTTGCCATGGAAGGTCAGCGTGCCTTCACCGCCGGAGCCGCCGATGAAGAAGGCCGCCTTGTAGACGGAAAAGCGGATCGTGCCGCTGTCGGCGTGCGCGGCGCTGGCAATGGTCACGCCCGCGGCGGCGATTGCCGCAACCGCGACGGAACGGAACCTGGACGAAATCTGCATGATGGAACTCCTCAAGGATCGCCGCTTGCCCAACCGGCCGCGCACGTTGGCTTCAAATGTATAGCTGAACCGAATTGCCCCGCCATTGGTTCCAGCCACGCGGCCCGAAATCCGGCGGTCACGAAATGGCGAGCAAGGAGGCAGAAGGCGACGTGAAAAGCACCGGCGGTGCTGGCTGGTGGAGCTGAGGGGGATCGAACCCCTGACCTCATCATTGCGAACGATGCGCTCTCCCAGCTGAGCTACAGCCCCGTTCCAGCGGATCGGCTTGTATCGGTCGCGGCCGTTTGATGTCAAGGCGAAAGACCGGGCCGGCCACAAGCGCCGTGGCCGGCGGGCCTTGCCCACTCGCCAAGCCCGCGGGCCTTGCCCGCACGGCAAGCCCGCGGGCCTTGCCCGCACGCTTAGCAATGGCTACATGTCGGCGACAATTTGGAGACCGGCATGATCGCCCTTATTCAGACCATCGTCATGGCGCTTGATATCTACTGGTGGATCATTATCGCCTCGGCGATCTTTTCCTGGCTCTACGCCTTCAACGTCGTCAATTCGCGCAACCAGTTCGTCGGC
>NZ_RZRY01000479.1:0-4931 GCF_003998035.1 Mesorhizobium sp. M2A.F.Ca.ET.039.01.1.1
TCGTGCCGACGCTGACGCCGATGCGCTCCAACGCCGGCTGGTCGATGACGATCTCGCTGCCCGAGCCGGCGACGGCGATCTCCTGGCGCCTTGGCGATTCCGGCCCGTTCACCGACACCGGCCTGATGGCGATGAACGACCAGCGCACCGGCAAGCCGATGCCCAATCCGAGCTTCGAGTTGCCGGACAGCACTGCCGCCACCACCATCGCCATAAAATATCTCGACATCCGCGGCCGCGAGACCGGCCCGTTCGACATCCGCTTCGACCCCGACGGCGCGCTCCAGCAGGAGAACAAGCAGATCCTCGACCAGTTCTGGACGTCGTGGATCGCTTTCGATTCCGGCGGCAATCGTGGCCTGGTCTATTTCACCCAGATGCTCTCCTACCGCTGCGCCATCAAGGAGGTGCATTACAGCCTCAACGGCAGCGCGCTCGACAAGGAGATCAAGATGCCGCCCTGCGACGCAAAGGACCCCTATGCCATTCCCTCCGACTACCAGCCCTATTTCAAGGTCAAGGACGACGTGAAATCGATGGCGGTTCAGGTGACCTATACGGATGGCACGAAGTCGCCGGTGCGGGAGTATAAAAGGCAGTAGGGCTCCACCCTCCCCCTTGTGGGGAGGGTCGATCCGCGCAGAGGATCGGGATGGGGGTCGAAAGGACTCTTTTTGTCAGACCCCTCCCCGTCGACCGGTCTCCGCTTTGCTCCGACCGCTCGCCGAGCCTCCCCGTAAGGGGGAGGGTGAGGAACTGATGCAAAATGCCGATCGCGCTGCTTGCACGGGAGGCATTCGACGGGCTTTGCTCCCCGCGAGAAAAGATTCGCGGGAGGCATTCATGAACACGGTCACGATCGGCGCAAAAGGCATCTCCGTCTCGCTCGATCTCGCCGTCGGCCATATCGCCGCCATGGACATCGAGGCCGATGGCCGCGTTCTGAAGCCGCTGCATCGCGCGCCCTGGGTCGGCGCGCCGCGCGAGACATTGCCCGCGAACCTCCCGGAAGGCACGGTGCGCCTCTCCGGCGATTTCCTCTGCTCACCCTTCTCCGCCAGCGACGTCGAGGCGGCACCCCTGCATGGCTGGCCGGCCAACAGCGAATGGGACGTCGTCGAAAAGGGCGCCATTGCCGGCGGCTGGCGGGCCGTGTTCCGGCTGCGCCGCAAGGTGATGGGCGCCGCCGTCGACAAGGTTTTTACCCTGCGCGACGACCATCCTTTCCTTTACCAGGAGCACGTCTTCTCCGGCGGCTCCGGCGCCATCTCCGTCGCCCATCATCCGATGACGGTCATGCAAGGCGGCGGCCGGCTCGCCTTCTCGCCCAAGCGCGTCGCTGTCACGCCCCCAACGCCGCTGGAGCCCGACCCGGCGCGCGGCCGCTTCATGCTTGCCTATCCGGCCCGCGCCGCCGACCTCACGCAGTTTCCGCTCGCCGCCGGCGGCACCACCGACCTCACCGACTACCGCATGGAAGACAGGCGCGAGGATTTCGTCACGCTGGTCGAGGCGGATCACGGCGGCCCGGGCTGGACGGCGATCGCGCGGCGCGCGGAGAAGGACCTGGTTCTGGTGCTGAAGAACCCGGCCGAACTGCCGGTGACGATGCTGTGGTTCTCGAATGGCGGCCGCGACTACGCGCCCTGGAGCGGCCGCCATCTCGGCGTGCTCGGCATCGAGGACGGCCGCAGCGCGATCGGCCATGCCGCCTCGCTCGGCGACAATTGGCTGAAGCATGAAGGCATGGCCACGGCCTTCGCGCTGGCTGAAGGGCGGTCGGTGTCGTTTCGCCATGTCATCGGCGCGGTTCCGTCCGCCGAGGCCGAGGCGCCGGCCGAGATTGAGGCAGTGGCCGATCGTTTGCGCGTTCTTGCGCCGAACGGCGCGGTGAAGGAGGCGCCGTTCGACAGCGGCTTCCTGCGCATCGGGCGTTCAGCTCCGGCGTAGGGGTTCAGGCGGGGGCGCCTGGGAGTTCGTCATTCCAGGGCGGAGCCCGTGGATGACGAAGGGGGCAGGCGTTCCGGCCAATTTCGAAAGCGGGAGGCTGCCGAACAAGCGGTCGAGCCTCAGTCACCAAGAGCAGGTTTGAAATTTCCACCGACACCCGCCAAAATGCCGGCCGCACCCTTACCGAAGAGGCGCCGATGTCCGAGATCGCCCATATCACTGCCGCCATCTTCAAGCGCGCCGGCAAGGCCAAGCGCTTCGTCGTCGCCATTGCCGGTCCGCCGGGCTCCGGCAAGTCGACACTGTCGGCGAACCTGCATGAGCTTCTGCCCGAAGGCACATCCGAGGTCGTGCCGATGGACGGCTTCCACTATGACGACATCATCCTCAACCGCCGCGGCCTGCGTCCGCGCAAGGGCGCGCCGGAAACCTTCGACTTCGCCGGCTTCGAGACGCTGTTGAAGCGCATCCGCTCCGGCGAACCCGACATCGCCATTCCGGTGTTCGACCGCAGCATCGAACTGTCGCGCGCGGCGGCCGAGATCGTTTCCGCCGACACCAAGTTCATCCTGGTCGAGGGCAATTACCTGCTGCTCGACGAGGAGCCGTGGACGCGGCTGGCGCCATTGTTCGATTTCACCATCTTCGTCGACGTGCCGCGCAATGAGCTCGAGCGCCGGCTGATGGAGCGCTGGCGCGAGCATGGCAAGTCGGATGAGGACGCCCGCGCCTGGATCGCCTCCAACGACATGCCCAACATCGAGCGCGTGCTGGCGCGGCGCCGGCCGGCCGACATGGTCATCGGTCAATGACGGGTCATTGATCAATGATGCTGGTGATTGGTTAACCAATTTTCGATATTTTCGGACGGGAACTTTAAGGTTTTCACGCCGTTATCAGCCTATCCCGAATTGTCCGGCGCCGGAGCAATTCCAGGGGAGCGGACAACCGCTTTCCGTCCGGAATTGCGAAAAGAAGCGAGCAGGAACTGTCAGATGGCAACCAACAGCAGAAAGCCCGTGGCCAAAAAAACCAGGGCCACCCAATCCAGGACGACGCAGGCCAAGGCGGGCGCCGGCCCGGCGATCGCCGAGCGATCGAAAGACGCCAAGCCGGCTTTCGGCAAGGCGGCCCCGAAGAAAGTGACGCCAGGCGTGACCCACAAAGCCGCGGCCCGTAAGGTTGCGGCCCATAAAGTCGAGGCTAAGAGCGCGAAACATCCCAAGTCGGCGGCAAAGAAAGCGGGTCCGATCCGCGCCGTGGCAAGCGTCGCCACAGGAGCAGTCGTCGCGACTGCGCGGCTTGCGGCCTCTATGCTCGGCCGCAGTGGTGCCAAGGCCAAGACGAAATAGCCCTTTTTGCGCGATTCCGGACGGCGAAGTCGCCGAGCCGGACCTTCGCGATTGGCGGTCAAGACAGCTCGGTCGTCATTCCAGGGCGGAGCAAGGAGCGAAGCGACGCGCGCAGACCCTGGAATCCATGCCGTGACGCTAAAGCGTTGCTGCAGTTACAGAATTCTGCACCGTTGCACTCTACGGCAGCGGCCACGGCATGGATACTCGGGTCAAGCCCGAGTATGACGACGTCCTGGGGGTTTCGGCTAATCTCCAACGTGGGCGCTAGCCGCGCCCGCTTAGCCCACCGCTACCTTCAGCCAAAGCGCCGAGCGTCGAAACCAGCCCGGCATGGGCGCGCCCGCAGGACTCTTGTGCCGCACGACTTTACCTGAACCGTCTTCAGCCCTTCGCCGGAATGGTGAGGCCCCTTTTCACCGCCGGCCGCGCCAGGCCGCGCTCCAGCCATTCGGCGACGGTCGGGAAATCATCGAAACCGACCAGCTCGCGCGCTTCGTAGAAGCCGATCAGGTTGCGCACCCAGCCCAGCATCGACACATCGGCGATCGTGTAGTCGTCATCCATGATCCACTTGCGGCCCTTCAGCCGCGTTTCAAGCACTCCGATCAGCCGCCGCGATTCGTCGCGGTAGCGTTCGAGCGGCCGCTTGTCGGCGATCTCGCGCCCGGCGAATTTGTGGAAGAAGCCGACCTGCCCGAAGATCGGGCCGATCGCCGCCATCTGGAAGAACACCCACTGGATCGTCTCGTAGCGCCGTGCCGGATCGGCGGGAATGAGCTTGCCGGTCTTGTCGGCCAGATAGAGCAGGATGGCGCCGGACTCGAACAGGCCGATCGGCTTGCCGCCCGGGCCGTCCGGGTCGATGATGGCCGGTATCTTGCCGTTCGGGTTGAGCGACAGGAATTCCGGCGTCCAGCTCTCGTTCTTGCCGATATCGACATAATGCGGCTCATAGGGCAGGCCGATTTCCTCCAGCGCGATCGAGACCTTCACGCCGTTGGGCGTCGTGGCCGAATAGAGCTGCAGGCGCTCGGGCTGCTTGGCCGGCCAGCGCTTGGCTATCGGAAAGGCGGACAGGTCGGTCATCGGAAACTCCGGATAGGGCTGGCGCCGGGCGGCGCTCACAATGGGTGGCAAACAATACGGCGGGGTGAGGAAGAGTTAGGTCCCCGGCCGGCCGGGATCAATACACCGGCCACCGGCGGCCGATGCACATACAGTCAACCGGGATTGTGATCAGACCGCCTTGAAGGCCAGCACCGCATTGGTTCCGCCAAAGGCGAAACTGTTGCTGAGCGCGGCGCGTATCTTGCGCTCGCGCGCCGTGTTGGGCGTTACGTCGAGGTCGCATTCCGGGTCGGGCTCGCGATAATTGGCGGTCGGCGGCACGATGCCGTCGCGGATCGCCATCACGCAAGCGATCATCTCCAGCCCGCCGGAAGCGCCGAGGCAATGCGCATGCATCGACTTGGTCGAGGACACGGAGAGCGAAGGGGCGTGGTTGCCGAAGACGCGCTTGATCGCGGCGGTCTCGATCTGGTCATTGGCCTTGGTGCCGGTGCCATGCGCGTTGAGGTAGTCGACGTCTTCCGGATTGAGCCCGGCATCCGCCAGGCAGAAACGCAT
>NZ_RZRY01000047.1:0-18300 GCF_003998035.1 Mesorhizobium sp. M2A.F.Ca.ET.039.01.1.1
TGTGGCCGTCCGGCGTGACGAAGCGCAGCGTCACATCGTCAATGGCTATAGCGGCATCGGCCGGCGGCGCGGCGGGAGACAATTTCTCCGCAGCCATGGTCTGCGATTGCATGGCACACTCCTGTGGTGGTGATGCGAGAATGGCGGCTCGGGCCGGTGGCCTGCTCGCCGGCATCTCAAGGCGCAGCTGCCGGATTGAATCAGGCAGCCGGCGCAAGTCCTTGTTTTTCAGGGCGGACGGATCCGTCCGCCCTCGCCTGCCGGCGCCTACTTGGCCGCGTCGACGAACTCGGTCGTGTAGGTCTTCGACAGGTCGATCTGCTTGCCCTGCAGGCTCTTGGAGAAGGTCGACAGAACCTTGAGCACCGTCTGAGGACCATCGGCAGGCATGCGGCCGTCTGGCGTGAACTGCGCCTTGCCGCCGGCGAGGCCCTGCACGTAAAGGTCCTTGTTGCCGGCGTAATAGTCCTTCGGCATCTTGTCGGCGATCTCCTCGGCCGAATGGCCGGCGATGAACTTCATCGTCTTGACGAAGGCGTTGGCGAGCTTCTGCGCCTCGTCCTTGTGACCCTCAAGCCAGCTCGACTGCACGTAGAAGGAGGCCGCCGGATAGTCGCCACCCAGCGCTTCTTTGGTCTTCTCGGGCGTGCGCATGTCGACCAACACCTTGGCCTCGCCGGTCTGGAGCAGCTTGGCAATGGTCGGCTCGGTGGTCATGCCGGCCTGGATCTGGTCCTGCTTGACCGCGGCGATGAAAGTGTTGCCGGCGCCGACCGGAAGCAGCGTGTAGTCGCCGGGCTTCAGGCCGTTGCGAACGGCGAGATACTGGGTGAGGAAATCTGTCGAGGAGCCGAGGCCGGTGACGCCGAGCGTCGCGCCCTTGAAGTCGGCCGGCGACTTGATCTCGGGGTGCTTTGCCGAGACCAGCTCGACCTCGCCCGGCGCCTGGCTGAACTGCACGATCGACTGGATGTATTTGCCCTTCGACTGCAGGTCGACGGTGTGGTCGTAGAAGCCGACGACGCCCTGCACCGCGCCGGCCAGCAATTCGTTCTCGGCCTCGACGCCGGCGCGGGAGTTCACCAACTCCACGTCAAGCCCCTCATCCTTGAAGTAGCCGAGCTGCTGGGTAAGCACGGCCGGCAGATAGATCTGCTTTTCCATGCCGCCGACGATGATGGTGATCTTGTCGGCAGCCGAGGCCGCCGATGCGCCAGCGCCAACCATGGCAAGCGTCAGCAGCGCCGACCGCAGGACGCGTTTAGAGATGAGACGGGTCACGTAACTTCCTCCACTGGGCGACGCAGCGCGCCGCATTTCCTCCTCGCGGCCACTCCCAGCCGCTCATGTGGCGAACGCCACAAAACTGTCATGGCATGGCCAAGCTTTCAGCTGGCTTTCAGCCGTTTTGACGGCTGCTGAAACGAAATCCTGCAATACGAGCGGGTCAGACGGCGCCAAAGCCCAGCACATGGCGCATATCGTATTCGCCGGGCGGCCGCCGGGCGACCCAGAGCGCCGCCGCGATGGCGCCGCGCGCGAACATCGAGCGATCGCCCGCGGCATGCGAAAGCGTGAGCGTCTCGCCTTCGGCAAGGAAGCTCACGCTGTGCTCGCCGACGATGCCGCCGCCGCGCAGCACGGCAAAGCCGATCTCGCCGGCACCGCGCGGACCAACGAGGCCGTCGCGGGCGCGCCTGGCCACATCGTCCAGTTCAATGCCACGTCCGCGCGCAGCCGCTTCGCCCAGCATCAGCGCCGTGCCCGACGGCGCGTCGACCTTGAAGCGATGATGCGCTTCGAGGATTTCGATGTCGCAGTCATCATGCCCAAGCGCCCTCGCGGCCTGCTCGACCAGGCCGGTCAGCATGTTGAGGCCGAGCGAATAGCTGCCGGAGCGCACGATGGCGATTGTCTTTGCCGCCTCGGCGATTGCGGCCAACTCCGAGGCGGTGAAACCGGTTGAGCCGATCACCAGCGGCGGACCGCCGCGCGCCGCGCAGGCTTTGGCCAGTTCGGCGGACGCCGCGGGCGTGGTGAAGTCGATCACCACGTCGGCAAGCGCCAGCGCTTCGTCGCGCTCGACCAATCCCTCGCCCGCGCTGCCCGGCCGATGGAAGCGCGCGACGAGCTGCAGCCGCGGATCGGCGGCGACGGTCTCCGCCATCTGCCTGCCCATGCGACCGAGCGCGCCGGCGATGGCGATTTTCAGCGGCTGCGGCATGGCGATCCTGTCGAAAATCCGAGTCGTGACAATCCTCTAGCACGCCGCCTTGGCAAATTGATTCAAACGACTGCGGGCCGCGACATGCGGGCGATACGAGGGCGAACTATACGCGAATGTGAAGCGCCACACTCATCATCGCTGACGCGACATGCTAATTTAGCGCCTGTGTCCGGCTGCGCCCGGACCAAGTCCGAGGGGGACGCTCATGCTGCGGCCAGTGCACGCCCTGGTTCTTTCCTGCCTCGCCTTGACGCCCATCGCCGGGGCGGCCCTGGGAGCGCAGGCGTCTTCCGAAAAATCCGACGACGCGGCCAAAAAGGCTGCGGACGATGCGGCGAAGAAAGCCGCGCTTGCCGAAGCGATCAGCGTCTGCGACCGTGGCGCTTCCGTGCCGCTCGATCCTGAAGCCAAGGCGCCGCCTGTCCAATATGGCGCGCTCTTTCCGCAAGACTTCGATCTCACCAAGCTCAAAACCCTGGCCGACAAATGCCAGGCGGCGATGCTCGGCGCGCCACAGGAAAAGCGGCTGACGCTTGAATGGCTGCGGGTCCAGGTCGCGCTCAATCAGCCGGGGCTTGCCTTTCTCCTGCCGCAGATCAAGCTCATCGCCGAAGGCGGCAGTCCCGAGGCGAATTATCTGCTCTACGAGGTCTACTCGGTGCATCGGCGCGACGGCGCCGACGCCGGTCCGCTACCTGTCTCGCGCGACATGGCGCTCGAAGCCTTGCAGAAGGCAGGCGCTGCCGGCCATCTCACGGCGCTCGAGACGCTGCTGCGTCAGTATATCGATGGGCCGCTGCTGCGCCGCGATGCGCACAAGGTGGTCGAGACCGCGCAACGCGTCATCGACGCGCCGGCCCAGGGCCAATCGCCCGGCGAATGGGACAGCCAGTTCCGTGCCGCCATGCCGCTGCTGATTGCGCGGACGACGCTGGAGAACGACGGCTTTGCCGCCGAGGAGCAGCACAAGGCTTTTCAGGCCGTTGCTGCGGATACCAAGGCCGGCACTGGCGGGCCCGAAGCGTCGGTGCTCGCTTATATCAAAGCGCTGCGGCTCGGCCGAGGCACACAGCAGGACGCGGCGAAGGCAAGGCAATTGCTGGAAGCGCGCGTCGCCAACGATCAATATGCCATACCGATGCTGGCCGACATGCTGGCCAAGGGCGAAGGCGGGCCAGCCGACGGCAAGCGCGCTATCGCCATGCTGCGTGCCCCCTCCAAAAACGTCGCCGGCGCCGGGCCAATGCTCGCCGGCCTGCTGCTCGACGGCAAATTCGTCGGCCGCCAGCCGCGCGAGGCGATCCGGTTGCTCAATGCCCCGTGGGACCTCGACGCCAGCATCAGGCTGGCGAAGCTGCTTCCCGACTATGACGGCTTTCAGATCGACCATCCGGACCAGCTCGTCGAGCGCCTGAGCGACGCCGCCGAGGCCGGCGAACCAGGTGCTGCGCTGGCGCTGGCGCGGCTGCAGCTGTCGGACGATCAGCGGTTCAAGAACGAGGATGTGGCGCGCGCCATGCTGAAGCCGCTGGCGGACGCGGGCGACCGCGACGCGCTCTGGCTCTACGCCTCGACGCAATATGCCAACCTCGATTCGACCAGCTATCGCCCGTCGCGCCGCGACGACGGCCTGAGCGACGATCAACTGAAGGTCCTGATCGACGAAGGCGAGGCCAAGAAGCAACAGCAGGCCTATCTCCTGCACGCGAATCTTTTGCGCAAGGGCGTGGTCTATCCGCAGGACGACCAGAGGGCGACGACCATGCTGATCAACGCCGCCAATCTCGGCAGCGTCGAAGCGATGGTGCTGCTGGGCGATGCCTATGACGATGGTCTCGGCGTCGACAAGAACCCGCGCGAGCGGCTGCATGCCTGGCGCGAGGCGGCGCGGCTCGGCTCGCTCAAGGCCAAGAGCAAGCTCGCCAACGCGTTCACCTTCGACAGTTTCGACCATCTGATGACGCTGCGCGAAGGCATCACCGATCGCATCGCCCTTTACAATGACGGCATCGGCAGGATGGGCGTTGGTGTGTTCGGCGCCAACGACGCCGGCATTGAGCTGAGCGGCCTCTTTTCCGGACCGGCCTCCAGCGCCGGAAACGCGGCGATCGCGGGCGCGGTGATGGATGCATTTCGCGAGGCGCCGGCCGGCCTCGACGACCAGAACCTTGTCGGCATCGGCAAGGCGCTGCCCGACGAGATCCGCGTCGCCATCGAGACGACGCTGAAGAGCGAAGGTTTCTATACGGGCGAGCCGAAGGGCTATTTCGGCCCCGACGCGCGCAAGGCGCTCGCCGCCTGGGTCGATGCGAAGGGTCCGCTTGGCGACCCTCCCCGCCCGCAAACCACGGCGGAGCAGCAGGCCGCACCGGCTCCCGGCGGTCTCGACCCGGACGTCGTCAACCGCATCCGCGACAAGGTCTTCGCCCAGGCGCAGGCCGCCAAGACCGACAAGCAGAAACTTGCTGCCATCAAGCAGCTCGGCATTCTCGCCCGCTACGGCGACCTGCCCTCGCGCTGGGTACTGGTGCGCAACTACCATCAGGCAAGGGCCATTCGCTCGGTCGTCATGCCGGATGAGATCACCCGCTACGCGCTGGACATACTGGTGTCGAAACCCGAGGGCGTCGAGAAGCCGGAATTCGAGTTCATCTTCGACCTGACACAGATTGCGCAGGACCGGAAATCGAAGGCGGTCGGCGGCGCCACTCTGCAGGCGATCCGCGACGATCCGCGCCTGCAAGACCCGCTGACGCTCGGCGCCATGATGGGCCAGTTCGCCTTTGCGCCGGACGCCTGCGACTCCGTGCTTGCTGCTGCGAAGAAAGCCGGTGTCGACGGCGTCGGCTCGGAGGGATGCGACGAGGACACGCGCACGGCCATCATCGCCTTCGCTAAGGCGAAGGGCGGGTCCGGTGTCGAGGCGGCGGCGCGCAAGGCTGCGGCCGAAGAGATCAAGACGCTGGACGCGCAGGCGGCGAAGTAGCCGGGCTATGAGCCGCGACGGACCTATTGCGCCTTGTCGACACGATCGAGGATCTCGCGGTAGCGGCCGCATATGGCGGCGTCCTGATAAAAGTCCACTTCGGTATCGACGATCTGATCAAGGCTCATTCCGCGATAATGCGCCTTGACCTTCGCCAGGACGTCTTGCGCTTGGCTGATTTCGCCGAGCTCGAAATGGCAGATGATAAGGCGAATGAGCGACCACGGTGTCACGGTCGCCATTTTCGCGTAGCAGGCAGCCGCCTCGCGATATCGCCCCGCCGTTGTCAGCAGGACGCCCCGGAAGTCGTCATACCATCCTACGGCATAAGGATCGCGGCGCTGGGCTTCGGCAATTTCTTCGAGCCCTTGCTCCGGCCTGTTGGTGTGATTGAGGAAAATAGCGCGGATGCTGAGAATGAAGGGATCGTTCGGATTGAGCGCAACCGCCCGGTCAAGGCTGATTTCAGCTTGCCTGAATTGGCGCAGGTACAAGTGAGCGAAGCCGGTGGCGAGATGCCCATAGGCTTCGTCGGGATCAAGGCCCAATGCCGTCCGCGCGATCTCCAGTCCGGAATGCAGATGGCCGGGATTGTTGTAGTCCCAATAGTATTTGATGGATTCCACGAAGCTCAACATGGCGTGGGCGGCCGCAAACTGCGGATCGAGCGTTACCGCCTGGCACAGAAATGGCTCCGCTTCGAGCACCGTGTCGTAGACGGCTGCCAGTTGCAGCGCCCGCAGGTAGGACTCATAGGCCGACATGTTGTTGGTCGGCCGGGCCCTGGCGCGCGACGCGATCGCGGTCCTGGCCTGCCGGGCCAGACGCGCCGCGATCATCCGGGTGATTTCGTCCTGGATCGCGAAAATATCGTCGAGTTCCCGGTCGTAGTGTTCGCCCCAGATATGAGCCATCGACGACGCATCGGTCAGTTGCACGGTGACCCGCACCCGGTTGCCGATCTTGCGGACGCTGCCTTCGACGACATATTGGACGCCAAGCTTGCTTGCCACTTCCGCCGGGTCATGCGCCTTGCCGCGGAACTGGAAGGAAGAGTTCCGTGCAATGACCAGGAACTCCTTGTATTTGCCGAGCTCGACGATGATGTCTTCGGTGATCCCGTCGCTGAAATAGTCTTGCTCCGGGTCGCCGCTCATGTTGTCGAAGGGAAGTATGGCGATGGACGGTCTGGACGGCATACCATCTGCCGTTACCGCGAAGGGCCTCGGGCCTGCATATTTGTAGCCGCGACCATGCACAGTTGCGATCATCTCGGCAGGCAGCAGCTTTCGCAGCGCCGAAATGTGAACCTGAAGCGTGTTCTCCTCCACCACCACGCCGGCCCAGACCGCATCTAGAAGTTCGGCCTTGCCGACCACCTCGTCGGGCCTGTCGAGCAACATCGCGAGGATGTCGAAGGAACGAGCCGAAAGCTCCACAGGCCCTTTCGGGCCTAGCAACTGCCGTTCGGCTCGTCTCAAACGATAGTTCCCAAACTCCAAGTCCATCGCCAAGAACCCACCCTCCCGGGCAGGATAATCCAAGATGACCTTTGAGGCGAACGTCAGGGCCGTTCGGAATTCTTCGCTTCAAGCAATTTCAGAGCCGTTCAGGACTCTTCAGGTTCAAGCCAAGGACCTGGGCGGGAAGCGCTGCCATTGTGCCCGTCACAGGAGGACATCATGGCTGACATCCTCACCACAGCCCCGATTACCGGCCGACCCCTCAAACTGCCGCGGCGAAGCTTTGCGAGGCTTGCAATCGGCGCATCGCTCAACGGTATATCCCGGTTGGTGGGCGACGCGCTCAAGATGGCTTACGTGGACCCTTACGCCAGTCTCGCTCGCCAACCGCAAGTCGCCCCGGACGATGAGCTGGAAGGCCGAGATCCCAGTTGGTGAGCTGTCAGGCCATGGCAGACCGCGAAGTGATCAGAGCGCCCTGAGCCACACCTTGTTGTCGTGGACGGCGGCGCCGCCATAGGGTGCGGGCGCGTCGGCGCCGGTCAGCACGTTGATGCCCTCGCCGCGCTCATGCGCGCTGTTCGGCCAGATGCCTTCGGCGATGACCACACCGCGCTTCACGCCGTCGAAGAATCTTGCGTGCAGTACAAGGTCGCCGCGCCGGTTGCCGACCTCGACGCGGCCGCCATCCTCGATGCCGAGCGCGGCGGCATCTTCGCGGTGGATGAGCAGTTCGGGTCTGCCTTCCTTTGCCTTGGACACCGGCGTCTCGGCAAAACTCGAATTGAGGAAGTTGCGCGCCGGCGAGGTCGCCAGCCGGAACTGATGCTCCTCATCCGCCACCTCGATCAGCTCGACATGGTCGGGGAATTCCGGCAGCCGATCGACCGGGCCGAACAGACCCATGCTTTTCGGCGGCCGGTTGGGCGCCGACTGCCCTGTCCAGTTTGGCCGGAAGTGGAATTTCCTGTCGGCATGGCCGAAGCCGTTGATGAAATGCGCGTCGTCGAAGTCGGGCTGCAGGTCGACCCACTTCTCAGCCTTCAAGCTGTCGAAGCTGCCGAGCCCGCGCTTGCCGAGGATGATGTCGATATGCTCGCGCTCGGTCAGGCCGAAGCCTGGACGATCGCCGACGCCCAGCCGCTTGCCGAGCTCTTCATTGACGTAGTGGTTGGTGCGCGGCCCTTCCGGCGGTTCGATCAGCTTGGGGCCGAGCGTGATGTGCTGGTTGCCGCCGCCCTTGTAGAGGTCGTCATGCTCCAAAAACATCGTCGCCGGCAGCACGACGTCGGCGAGCTTGGCCGTATCGGTCATGAACTGCTCGTGCACGCAGGTGAACAGGTCCTCGCGCAGGAAACCCTGCTTCACCAGCCGCTGCTCCGGCGCGACATTGGCCGGATTGGTGTTCTGGATCAGCATCGCCGTCACCGGCGGTCCGCCATAGAGCGCGTCTTCGGCTCCGGTCAGCACCGGGCCGATGCGCGAATGGTCGAGATAGCGGATGTTCGGATCGCGCATCGCGGTGCCTTCGAGCACGTCCTGGTTCAGCTTGAAGATGCCGGAATTGGAATGGAAGGCGCCGCCGCCCTCATATTGCCAGGCGCCGGTGACTGCGGCGATCGAGGAGGCGGCGTGCATGTTGATCGAGCCGTTGCGCTGGCGCGCAAAGCCATAGCCAAGGCGGAAATAGGTTTTCTTGGTCGTGCCGACGAGCTTTGCGAAGGCCTCGATCTCGGCGACGCTCAGGCCCGTAATGGCGGCCGCCCATTCGGGCGTGCGGGTGCGAAGGTGTCTTCCAGCCCACGCGGATCGTCGGTGTATTTTTCGAGATAGGCGCGGTCGGCGAGCCCATCGCGGAACAGCACATGCATGACCGCGCAGGCGAGCGCGCCGTCGGTGCCGGGTTTCAAGACCAGGCCGAGATCGGCCTGCTTCATCGTGGCGTTGTCGTAGATGTCGATGACGACGATCTTCGCGCCGCGTTCTTTCCTCGCTCTCGTCGCGTGGGTCATGACGTTGACCTGCGTGACCACCGCATTGGTGCCCCAGATCACCACGCAATCGGCCTTCGCCATCTCGCGCGGGTCGGGCCCGCGCAAGGCGCCCACACCCATCATCCAGCCGGTCCAGGCGAGATTGGTGCAGATCGAGCTGAAGAAGCCTGAGTATTTTTTCGCGTGGCGCAGCCGCTCGATGCCGTCGCGCTGCACCAGCCCCATCGTGCCGGCGTAGAAATAGGGCCAGACCGTCTCCGAGCCGTATTTCGCTTCCGCCGCGATGAATTTTTCCGCCACGAGATCGAGCGCCGCTTCCCAGCTGGCTTCCTTCCAGGCGCCCTCGCCCTTGGCGCCCGCGCGCACCAGCGGCTTCAGCAGCCGGTCCGGGTGATGCACGCGGTCGGCATAGCGCGCGACCTTGGCGCAGACGACGCCCGCCGTATAGCTGTTCGCCTTGGCGCCATGGACGCGGCCGATGCGGTTGTTGTCGAGCAGCTCGACCTCGAGCGCGCAGGTGGAGGGGCAGTCATGCGGGCAGGCCGAATGACCGATCCGGAGCTTGGCGTGCTGGTTCATGGCGCGTGTGTAGCGGGTTTTGCCGGAGAGGTGTAGGGCCAGAGACAATTAGCCAATCTCCCCCCTTGTGGGGGAGATGGCCGGCAGGCCAGAGGGGGGCGCGAAGGAACGCGGCCTTGGAGATGCCTACTCTGGCCGACGGCAGTTGATCGCGTAACAAGCTGACAGGCTGGCGGGACAGCGCCCCCCTCTGCCCTGCCGGGCATCTCCCCCACAAGGGGGGAGATTGGCTAATCACTCCGCGATCCCTTCCTCATATTCCGCCGACATCGTCAGCCACTTGTCCTCGTTTTGCGCCAGCGTGTGCGCCAGTTGCGAGCGCTCCTTGGCCAGACGCGTCGCGGTCGAAGGGTCCTTCTCGTAGATCGCCGGGTTGGCGAGCTCGTCCTCGATGAGGTCGATGCGCTTGCGGATGCGGTCCATTAGCGCCTCGGTGGCGCGGATCTCCTTGGCCAGGGGTTCGAGTGCCGCGCGGCGCTGTGCGGCTTCGCGACGGCGGTCGGCCTTGGAGGCCTTGTCGGCTTCCTTCTGCTCGCGACGGTTGGACGAGACGCCGGTGACCAGGGTTTTGTAGTCCTCGAGGTCGCCGTCATAGGGATTGACCGCGCCGTCCTTGACCAGCCACAGCCGGTCGGCCGTGGCTTCGAGCAGATGCCTGTCGTGCGAGATCAGGATCACGGCGCCCGGGAAGTCGTTCAGCGCATGGATCAGCGATTCACGGCTGTCGATATCGAGATGGTTGGTTGGCTCGTCGAGGATGAAGAGGTTCGGTCCCTCAAAGGCCGATAGCCCCATCAAGAGCCGCGCCTTCTCGCCGCCGGACAGGTCCTTGGCGGCCGTGTTCATCTTCTCGGTCGAGAGGCCGAACTGGGCGACGCGGGCGCGCACTTTGGCTTCCGGCGCGTCCGGCATCAGCCGGCGCACATGCTCATAGGCGCTTTCCTCCGGGCGCAGATCGTCGAGCTGGTGCTGGGCGAAGATCGCCACCTTCAGGCCCGGCGCGATCGTCATCGAGCCGGTCTCGGCCTTCAGCCGGCCGGCGAGCAGTTTGGCGAAGGTCGACTTGCCGTTGCCGTTGGCGCCGAGCAGCGCGATGCGGTCGTCGGCATCGATGCGCAGCGTCATCTTCTTCAGGATCGGATTGCCCTCGGTATAGCCGACATTGACGCCGTTCAGCGCCACGATCGGCGAGGCCACCGTCTTGACCGGCTCGGGGAAGGAGAACGGCCGCACCGTGTCGTTCACCACCGCGGCGATCGGCTTTAGCTTCTCCAGCGCCTTCAGGCGCGACTGCGCCTGCCTCGCCTTGGAAGCCTTGGCGCGAAAACGCTCGACGAAGGATTCCATATGCTTGCGCTGCGCTTCCTGCTTGACGCGGCTTTTTTCCTGCAGCTCGCGCTGTTCGGTCAGCTGGCGCTCGAACTGGTCATAACCGCCGCGCCAGAAGGTGAGCTTCTTCTGATCGAGGTGAACGATCGAGTTGACGGCGCGGTTGAGCAGGTCGCGATCATGCGAGATCAGCAACACCGTGTGCGGATATTTGGAGACGTAGTTTTCCAGCCACAGCGTGCCTTCGAGGTCGAGATAATTGGTCGGCTCGTCGAGCAGCAGAAGGTCGGGCTCGGAGAAGAGCACGGCGGCCAGAGCCACGCGCATGCGCCAGCCGCCGGAGAAGGACGAAGCCGGCCGCCGTTGCGCGGCATCGTCGAAGCCGAGGCCGGCCAGGATCGTGGCGGCGCGGGATTCGGCCGAATGCGCGTCGATGTCGGCCAGCCGGGTGTGGATCTCGGCGATGCGGTGCGGATCGGTCGCGGTCTTCTCTTCCTCGAGCAAAGCCTGGCGCTCGACATCGGCTTTCAGCACGATCTCGATCAGCGGTTCCTCAGTGGCAGGCGCCTCCTGCGCCACCTGGCCGATGCGCGTGTTCTTCGGCAGGCTGATCGAGCCGGTCTCCGACGGGAAATCGCCGGTTATCGCCTTGAACAGCGTGGTCTTGCCGGTGCCGTTGCGGCCGACAAGGCCGGCCTTGGTGCCGGCCGGCAGGGTCAATGAGGCATGATCGAGAAGCAGCCGCCCCGCCATGCGCAGCGTAAGGTCGTTGATGATAAGCATAGCGGGCTTTTGCACGGGAGATCGGCGCTTCGCAAGAGCCAGCGCCCGGACGAGGCCTGCCGCGCTCCGCGACCCGTTCAACAAAAAGCCCGATGGACTGGAACCAGTCGCCGGCCAAAGCGTTGGGAAGCCCGTGATCCGCTATCTCGCCCTCGCCTTCATCTTCTTCCAGGTCGCCACGACAACCGCGCTGGCGACGCAGGTGGTTCTGTTCGAGAGCGAGACCGCTCCGATTGCTCTTCCAGTTGAATCGACAAGCGGGGCACCGACACAGCCAATCTCCCCCGTGGTGAGGCGCGCGACGGAACACCTGCTGATCCAGATCGAAAGCGGGAACTCCGGCCGTCGCCCCTTGAATGACTGAGAGGCTGGCTGGGCAGCGCCCACCGCCGCGCCGGGCATCTCCACACAAGCAGTGAAATCGTACACTCCCGGCTTTCGCCCGCCGGTCATACATTGCTTGCCACGTCACAGATTTGGCGTTGATCGCCGCTATTGCCTCAACCTATGCTGGCACAGGCGCCGGGGCCGTTTCAAACAGAGGGCAGACGATATGTCGGGCAAGACCTCGCTCCTTTCGGCCTCGCTCGCGGTCGCGATTTTCGCGATCGCGGCCGGCCTGTTTCTCACCATGCCCGCCGCCCGCGCGGCAGCCGTCGACTGCTCGGCGGCGAAGACGCAGGCCGACCTTGCCACCTGCACGACCGCGAATGCCGCTTCGGCCGACGCAGGGCTCAACGCTGTCTACAAGGCACTGGCGGCACGTCTCGCTCCCGCCGACCTGAAGCGCCTGCGTGACGCGCAGCGCGCCTGGATCCCCTTCCGCGACAAGGAATGCGCCTTCCGCACCCAGCCCTATGCCGATGGCTCGGTCTATTCGAGCCTGGTCGGGGTTTGCAAGGCGGAGTTGACCAAGGCGCGACTGGCGCAGTTGCAGCACCAGTTGCAATGCCCGGAGGGCGATCTCTCCTGCGTGCCGCAAAGCAGCGGCAATGCCGCGCCTGCGAAGGCCGCGCCTGCGACGGCCAAGGCCGCGCCTGCGAAACCCGCCCCTGCCCAGGCAAGCCAGAACGACACGCGGCCATGCGTGCAATCCGCCGGCAAGGCGAAGTCGGACCAATATGTCTCGCAATGCGTCCAGGTTTCGCCAGCGACCAACCCGCCCTGCAATGGCCAGAACGCATGCAGCATGATGATCGACGAGATCGAGCGCGGCTGCGCCATGATCGGCAACGACAATCCGCCGGCCTTCTGTTCCGCGTATAAGGGGTGAGAGAAGCGCCCGCCCTGCCGGGCTGCCGCTCGGCACCGGCTTTCCCGGCGGGGAAATCAGCCAGGCCAAGCGGACGAACCACAAGTTCAGCTTCGGCTTATATTTAAGCGTTGCGCGGCGTTACCATGAAGAAAGGGCCAGAATCTGCGGGGCCGGCCGTTGTGCTTGTCGAAAATCGATTTCAGTTTTCGTTGCGAACTGCAAATCTGTGAGCGCGCCGTGAGTCGTGCGTGAGCGCCAATGAAGAACTTGGCCACAACAATAACTCGGCCCCAACGATAACTCGGCTATGTCAGGAGCTCACGATGGGCGAAGCGGTCAACGATCTGCGAACGCTGAAATATGTGGCGGAGATCGCGCGCAGGCTGGCGAAGATGCTCTCGCGCACGCGCTACCAGATGCTCGTCTATCTTCTTGAAATGACCGCCGTCGAAGCGGACAGCCTCGCCGCCGAGCGGGACCCCGACCGCCACGACGAGAGCAAGCCGCCCCGTAACTGATGCCGGGTGTTCGGCGCGTTTACGGAAACCAGTCACGCGGCGACGCAACATGCCGAGAGCGGTCCGACGGCCGCGCCATGACGATGGCGCGGCGTCACTCATTGCCTCAGGCAGCAGCTAAAGCGCGTCGCATGTCTTGATCCCGAAACCGGTTCCCACTTTCGGGAGACATGCTTTAGGTCCGGCCTCAGGCCTTGCCCTTGCGCTTGCCTTTGCCCGCGTCACCGCTGGCCGGCTTGCGGCCGAGGCCGGAAGATTTGGCCAGCGCCGAGCGGGTCGCCGAATAGCTGGGCGCCACCATCGGATAATCGGCAGGCAGGCCCCATTTGGCGCGGTATTCGTCCGGCGTCAGGTTGTGATCGGTCGCAAGGTGGCGTTTCAACGACTTGAACTTCTTTCCGTCTTCCAGGCAGACGATGTGATCCGGGAAGACGGAACGCTTCGGGTTTACGGCGGGCGTCAGCGCCACCGCCTCCTTGACGACACTGCCGCCGGCGAGCTTGCGCACCGACGCGCTGACGCTGGCGATCAGATCAGGCAGGCCGGAAGCAGGGAGCGGATTGTTGCCGACATAGGCGGAGACAATGTCGGCGGTCAGTTCAATTGCGGTCTTATCGTCGATGTTGGACAATTTTTTCACCTTCTGCCGGCCCTCAAATCGCCAGCTCGTTTTTAAGACTTTTGTCGGTGTATCGAATTGGACCTGTCCCCCAACGGACCGTCCAGAGTCAGTAAAGCTACGCGACTCAATACCGGGTTATGTTTCTACGCGAGCTGCGAAGGCGCAAGTTAGGATTTCTAATAGCTATAACAGATGCTTTATAGAACCGACGGTCCGGCAGGATACGTAGAACCTCCGGTTGCACTGGGTCGGCCAAGGAAGTTGCTGAAAAATCGAAGTTCAGGCCAAGTCCGGCCACGGCAATGACAATCCGCCGGCTGGATGTGGGCCTTTCGCGATTCGCCGGCGCCAGGGCAAATTGCTCATTTGACGGCGACGCCGCGCCTGACATCCGCCGAAGGGCTGTCCGACAGGATTTCCAGCACGCGTTTCCAGCGCGCGCAGCGGCCAAAGTCCTTTTGCTCAATAGCCTTTTCCGCCTTCATGGCCGCATAGAGCGGCGCTTCCGCGCCAAATTCCCTGACCAGCCAGTGCGCCTCCTGTCTGGCGCGGCGTTCGTCCTCGTCAACGGGCATTCTGGACATTGTGCGTGGTCTCCGTACCTTCGATGCCGACCGCGAGGCAGCTGCCAATGACGAGGACGGCGCCGGCAACAGCCGTCATCGACAGGCTTTCGCCCGACAGGGTCAGCAGAAACGTGGAAGCGATTGGCGTCAGATAGGCGACGACCGCAATCCTGCCGCCGTGATCGAGCTTTGCCGCGCGCGACCAGAAATAGTAGCCGAGCCCCATCGGGCCGGCGCCGAGATAGAGGCCGAGCAGGAGATGCCCACCGGTCAGGCGTCCGGCGCCGTCATGCAGGCACCAGGCAAAGGTGAGCGCGACGCCGATCAGCGCCGAGGGCAAAAGCAGACGTTCCGGCGGCACGCCAAGGCGGCCGACGGTAAGCGAGTAGAAGGCCATGCAGAGCGCCGAGCCGAAAGCGGCGAGATAACCGACAACGCTGCCGCCTTCGAACCAGGTCTGCGCGCGCCCTCCGGAAATGACCAGCGCCACGCCGGCGAAGCCGACAGCCGCGGCCAGGCCAAGCAACAGTGGACGGCGCGGCCGGCCCAGCAGAATAGCGGCCGCGGCGGTCATCAGCGGCCAAGTATAGGCGACGAGGTTCGCCTCGATGACCGGCATCGAGGCGAAGCCGATATATTGCAACACCATGGTGCCGACCAGCCCCAGGAAGCCGACGGCATAGGCGGCAAGCGAGACTCCTTCTTTCTCCCCTTGTGGGAGAAGGTGGATCGGCGCAGAGCGCCGAGACGGATGAGGGGTGTTGGAAGAAACTCCAGCGTCGGCGATCCGTCCAGCACCCCTCATCCGACCTCGCTTCGCGAGGCCACCTTCTCCCACAAGGGGAGAAGGGAAAAGTCGGATCAGCGCAAACACGGCGGCCGCCCCGCAAAATTGGAGGAACTGCACTTGCGATACCGGATAGAGGGCAAGCAGCGTCTTGCCGACCAGGGCGTTGGTCGCCCACAGCGCCACGGCGCCGAGGGCGAAGGCCAGCGCCGCCGCCGGGGCGGCGCTGGGATGGTCTCGACAGTCCGCCACGGCCGGGCCGAGGCTCAGCGACGCTGGGCGCGGCTGGCGCTCGACCGGATCGTTGGTCACTACCAAGACTCCCTTGCTCCGCCGGAAACCGGCTCCGCGGCGGGCTGCGGCATGGGATGCTCCTCGGCATGGCGGCGATAGGCGGGCAGCTGGTTGGTCCAGACATCCTCGGCCAGCTCGTTCACCCAGGCACGGTCATGGTCATTGTCGGCGGCGAGGTAAAACATGCGGTTATCGTCGACATAGGGCTTGGTCGCCGAGCGCTGGTTGAGCACCAGCGTGACGCGCTCGCCGAGCTGGATCGGCGCGGTGCGGTGGAGCACGCCCAGGAACTGGCCGAGCGTGGCGTAGTTCATCTTGTGGTCGATGCGCATGATCTTGTTGCGCGGCAGGTCGCGGCCGGATTCCAGGATCGAGCGGCCGGTCTCGGAATCGTCGCAATAGATCTCGAGATGACCGCCGATGAGAGGGTCGCTGATCGACAGCGGGATGAGCTCCGTCACCGGAACGCCGTCGCAATGCCATTCGACGGCGCCGTCCCTGGGGTTCATGAAGGTGACGGTCGAGCCGACGATCGACAGCGGATAGGGTTCGAGCTTGGTGCCCATCATGTCGGACAGCCTTTCCAAGCGCAGCTTGTCGTGTAAAAGCTCCTTGATCTCGGGAATATAGCGGTCCGCGCCGGTGATAAAGGTGAGGTCGAGATGTTTGTGAACGGCATGGCTGGCCTTCAGCTTCAGGGCGGCTTCCTCGATCGCGGCAAGCAGAGCCGGGTCGTAACCGTGACGATACTGGGCGACGCCGAAGCCCGACACTTTCCAGGCCGTCTCATGACCAATGATGGCCTCGCGGCTCATTGCACAGCGCAGTTCGGGAATTGTATGGGCGTTCATTGTACTTTCTCCAAGATGGGGGCAACACTTGGTTAACAGTCATTTAAACGCCTACCCCTGTAAATTTAGGAATGCTGGTGGTAGCGTAAGCCCAGCTTAAGGTCGAAACCCCGTGCGTCTGCTCAGTCAGGTCAACCTCAACTCGCTGAAAATCGTGGAAAGCGCCGCGAGGCACAGGAATTTCACGCGCGCCGGCGAAGAGCAGTTTATCACCGCTTCCGCCGTCAGCCAGCGCGTGAAGAGCCTGGAGGACCAGCTGCGCTTCAAGATCTTCGAGCGCGGCGGCAACGCGGTGTCGCTGACGCCGGAGGGCGAGACCTATGTGGCGCGCGTGCGCGAGGCGCTGGAACGGATCGTGGCGGCCAGCATGGAGGCCACCGGCCAGTCGCAGGCGCATGTGCTGCGGATCTGCGTGCTGCCGACCTTCGCGGCGCGCTGGCTGTTTCCCAGGCTGATGACCTTCCAGCAGCAATATCCCGACATCGAGATGCGGGTGTCGACATCCTACGCCACGCATGAATTCGCGACCTCGGAATATGATCTCGAGATCCGCTACGGCGACGGCAATTTCCCCGGCCTCACCTCGGAACTGCTGTTCAAGGAAGACCTGACGCCGGTGTGCAGCCGCAAGCTGTTTCACGACGTGCTGGGCGACAAGCCGCTGTCGAAGGTGGTGCCGGAGGACCTGCGCTACTTCACGCTGCTGCATTCGGACACCTGCACGCAGAACTGGCAGTCGTGGCTGGGCTTCGCCGGCGCGAGCTTCGTGCTTGGCGAGACGAGAAGCGTCTATTTCGACAGCTGCATGATGTCCTACGAAGCGGCCAATGCCGGCATGGGCTTCGCCGTCGCCAACCGCGCCTACATGGCAAGCGACATCCGTGCCGAAAGGCTGGTAGCCCCCTTCGCGGTCCACCATCCCAACACGGCGGGCTGGTACTTCGTCAGCCCCATCAAGGCGCTCGGCGCCCGCAAGGTGGAACTGTTCAAGCAATGGATCCTGGCCGAAGCGGCGCTGACGCAGCGCCAACTCGACATGGAGATCACCGGCGGACAGCCGGCACGCGCGGCGGTGGCCTAAGCAGCGCCGCTCGCGCAGCGTCAGGATTTTCCGGGTGTTTCCACTGACTGTAGCCGGCTAGCGCGATCGCACCATGACGCAAGGCCGAGACTCAGCTATGTTGGATTGCGCGGCGGGCCTGATTTTCCCGCTTGGCCGGCGCTATCCAGCTTCCTCCCAAGCAGCGCCGGCCTTCTTCCAGCCCGACGATAACTTGACCTTTAGGGCCGACGATAACCCGACTCGCCCTGCCCTATTGCTTCGGAGGCGTGCCCGGCTGGTCGCCGCCCGTGGTCGATTTCGGCACCGGGTTCTTGTCGACCTGAGGGTTCTGGTTGACTTCGTCGCCCGGCGCCTTGGTGGGTTGCACACTGTTGTCGCAGGCGGCGAGCACGAGCCCTGCCGCAAGAGCCAGCAGCACAGGAAGCTTCATCATGACGACCTCCTCTCGTTCGCCCCTTTCATAAAGGGCAAACGAGGCGATGGCGGTTTGGTTGCGCGTGAGGCGGAACCAACCGGTCCGCGTCCGGTTGAAAGCCAATCAACCGCATGAGGAGACGATGATGATCCGCCTGCTGCTTACCGGCCTTTTCGCCTACACCGCCTATCGCGTCGCCGTGAGGATCATCAACGAGGTGCCTGGCGATGTCGCGCCGCTGGACATGCCGGGCGATGAGAGGCGCAAGTTGCGGCGCCAGTCGGCGGCAATGGGGGTGGAGCCGAAGCGGTAGCGCCCTTGCTCGGCCCACCTTCTTCTACGCCATGCACACATCGTCTGTGACGGCGTGACTGATCGACCTGAGGTTTGATTGCCACGTGGTTCCCCCAATCCGTCGCTGCTTCGCAGCGCCACCTTCCCCCTCCGGAGGGAAAGGAAGGGAGCGTTGCTGGAAGCTCGGCGCTTTTCCTCTACCCCGTCGATCGGGGGAGAGGTGGCTCGGCGAAGCCGAGACGGAGTGGGGGTCGACCAGCGCTCCATAGAGAAT
>NZ_RZRY01000480.1:0-4912 GCF_003998035.1 Mesorhizobium sp. M2A.F.Ca.ET.039.01.1.1
ACCTTGGTGCGCGCGTCGTCGGCATTGGCGACTGTGCCGACCAGCGAGCCGTTGGCGATGACGGCAATGCGGTCGCACATGCTGAGCAATTCCTCGAGGTCGGTGGAGATCAGCAGCACGGCAAGGCCGCGCGCCGCCGTGTCGCGGATGCGCTGACGCGAGGCAAGCGTGTTGGCGAGATCGAGTCCATAAGTCGGCTTGTTGAAGATCACCGCCCTGGCGCCTTCAGCCAGTTCGCGCGCCAGGAGCACCTTCTGGATATTGCCCCCCGAAAGCCGGGCGACAGGCGTCTTCAGGCTCGGCGTGCGAACATCGTATTCGCGCACCAGCTGCGCCGCGCGCCTGTCGATCTCGGCGCGTTGCTCGACGCCGCCGCGCCAGAAGGGCGAGGCGCCGACCTGCTTGAGGAAGAAGTTGATGGAGACCGGGAAACTGCCGACCGTGCCTTCGCCGAGCCGGTCGTCAGTCAGGTAGCGAAGGCCGCGCTGGCGGCGTTCGCCCACGCTCAGCGCCTCGATGGCGGCGCCTTCCAGCAGCACCGAACCGCCGGTCGCCGCACGCTGGCCGGCCAAGGCCTCCGCCAGTTGTTTCTGGCCGTTGCCGTCGATGCCGGCGATACCCAGGATCTCACCCGGGCGGATGTCGAAGGAGATCGACGACAGCCCCGGCGCGTTTTCGGTCGGCGCGACCGCGAGGTCGGCGACCTGAAGCAGCGGCGCGGCATCGGCATGGACCGTGCGGGTGGGCCGCTCGGCCGCCTCCGGATCGTCCTTCTGCTTGCCGAACATCAGCTCCACGATCTCGGAGATGATCTCCTGCTCGCCGAGCGTGCGAAAACGCTCGGGTGGAATCTCGCCGACCTTGCGGCCGAGCTTCAGCACCGAGATGCGGTCACCGAAGGCCGCCGCCTCTTTGAGCTTGTGCGTGATGAAGACGATCGCCAGCCCCTGTCCGACGAGGCGGCGCATCAAGGCGCCGAGTTCCTCGATGCCTTTCGGCGTTAGCATCGAGGTGGATTCGTCGAGGATCAGCAGCCGGCTGTTGCGCACCATCGCGCGCAGGATCTCGACTTGCTGCTGTTCGCCGAGCGAAAGCTCCGACACCTTTGCGTGCAGCTTGACGCTGATGCCGAGGCTGCGGGTAATCTCGGCGACGCGCGCCTCCAGCTCCTCGGTCCTGGGCCGCTGCCACCAGGGCCCGCCGAGCAACAGGTTTTCCGCCACCGTCAGCGTCGGCACCAGCATCATGTGCTGGAACACCGTGCCGATGCCCAGCGCCAGCGCATGGCGCGGCGAAGTGATCGGCGTCGGCTTGCCGTCGACCAGGATGCGCCCCTCATCCGGCTGCTGCAGTCCCGACAGCATGCCGATCAAGGTGGATTTTCCCGCGCCGTTCTCGCCGAGCAGCACATGCACCTCGCCGGGACGGATCGACAGGTCGATGCCGTCATTGGCGACGATGCCGGGAAAGCGTTTGGTCACGCCTTCGAGCGCGACGATGCCGCGCTTGTCGGCAGGCGGTGAAGACAGACTGCTCATGAAAGTCCAGCACTGGAAAAACGGGAAATGTCCGGAGGGGAACCGATCGCCCCTCCGGAAGCCGACAGGTCGCCGCCTTACTGGGCGACGCTCGTCATCAGCGCCCTGACGGCGGCGGCGTCATAGACCGGATCGACCTTGATCTTGCCGGAGATGACGTCGTCGCGCACCGCCTGGATTTCGGACCATACCTTGTCCGGGATCGCGGCGGTCTTCAAAAGCTTCACCGAATCGTCCTGGAGGCCGATCGAATAGTGCTTGGTGCCGAACGTGTCCGCCTTGATATCGGCGATCATCGCGGCGTAGACCGGCTCGATGTTCCACACCACCGACGACAGCAGGAAGCCCTTGTCGATGGGCGACTTGTCGCCGATGACGTCGATGAAATAGACCTTCCCGCCGTCCGTGGCCTTGGTCGTCTCGACCGCCTGCAACATGCCGAAGCTGGAGCCGTTGCCCTGGCCGAAGATGATGTCGGCGCCGGAGGCGATCACGCTTTCGGTCACGCGCTTGCCACCCGCCGCGTCGCTGTAGGCGGCCGGGCCGATCACCGCATAGGTGATCTTGACGTCGGGGTTCTCGGCCTTCACGCCCTGCGCGAACGCCGCCGACTGCGAATTCCACGAAGGCGGTTCGCCGGACACGACGATGCCGACCGACTTCGAGCGCGACATCTTGGCGGCAAGACGGCCGGCGAGATAAGCGCCCTGGTGGCCGCTCAGCGTGTAGTCGGCGACGAGACCTTTCTCCAAGCCATTCGGCGTGTCGACGATCGCCACCGGAACCTTCAACTCCTTGGCGATTTCAGGCGCAGAAGTGTTGTAGCCGCTGGCATGCGCGATCAGCAGGCTGGCGCCGTCTGACGCGAGTTCGCGCAGCGTCGGACGAACGTCGCCATAGCCGAGGCCCTGGGCCACGACCACTTCGACGCCGGCTGCCTTGCCCGCCGCCTTGGCGGCATCGATGCCCTGCTGGTTCCAGCCGTAATCGGTGCCTTCTTCAGGCGTCAGGATGGCGATCGACTTGACTTCGCCAGCAAGCGCCCCGCCGAGCAAGACGCCGCTCAGTATAATTGCACTCACACTGCACTTAAGAAGCTTTAACATGTTACCCTCTCTGTTTGATTCACCAATCAATATTCTTGTTGTTATTGCGCAGAAGCGAGATAGACTGCCTGAGAAAAATTTACCCATGGAGCTCAGGCAAAGTGAAGATTCGTTATGTCCTCCCGGCGATGCTGGCGTTCACATCCTTCGCCAGCGCGGTCGAGTTGCACCATGTCATCGTCCGCAACGGCACCGATGGGCTCGACATGGTGCCGTTGACGATCTCGAATGCGGGCAATGAACGACTGTCGTGCAATGCCGACTTCGCCCACTGGTATTCGGCCGGGATTACGACGGTCGAGCCGGGCAAGAGCGCCCGTGTCGAGCTCTGGTTCGACCCGAAGACGGGCACGTTCACCATCCTCAATGACAAGCGCGAGAACCTGCCCATCGAACGGCTGTGGTGCGGCCTGTCGGGCCGTGCATATGCCACGCGGTCACAGATCACGCTCGACCGTGCCGACGCGGCCGAAGGGAAGCGCGCCGTGTCCTGCCGCATGGAGCAGGACAGGCTCGCGTGCCGGTAGGCGCCCATCGATCCGTCGGCCCGCGACATGGCGCGCCCTATTCCTTCGCCAGGAACTTGTCGGTGAAGACGTCGTCCGCCGACAGGGCCGCCTTGAGCACGCCCTGATCGGTGAGCGTCTTCAGCGTTTCCTCCCACTGCGTCTTCGTCATCCAGCCGAGGCCGTGTTCCTTGGTGTCGGGGCTGGTGAAGGTCGACGCGATGTCGGCGTTGATCTGCGCCAGCAGCACATCCTTCTTGTCCGCATAGCCTGGAGCCGCCTTGGCCGTGATCTCGGCGGCCTCTTCCGGATGGGCGACGACATAGTCGAAGGCTTCCCGGTAGGCTTTGACGAAGCGGGCAACGACATCCGGCTTGTCCTTGATCATCTTCTCGGAGGTGAACAGACCGGAGCCGTAGGCCTTCCAGCCATGGTCCGCGCCCATCATGATGCTGAGCGAGCCGGGACCGCCGGCCTTGGCCTCCAGCTCGGGAACCTCGGCGTCGACATAGCCGACCACAGTCTGGACCCGGCCGAGGAGAAGATAGCTCTCATAGGGCGGCGAGACGCTGTTCAGCGTCATGTCCTTCTCGGTCAGGCCATTGGCCGCGAGGAAGCCCTGGAAGAAGATGTAGGTCGAGCCGGCCGGATGAATGCCGATGGTGAGCCCCTTGAGATCGGCCGGCTGGGTGAGCTTCATCGTCTTGGCCAGCGAGATGATCGCCAGCGGCGAATGCTGGTTGACGGCGGCCACCGCGACCACCGGGACATTCTGCGACCGGGCCACGGCGAGCGTGGGAAGATCGCCGAAGCCGAAATCCGCGTTCTCATTGCCGACCAGCCGCATGGCGTCGGGTGAGCCTGAGCCCTTGCGGATTTCGGCGACGTCGATGTCGTTCTTGGCGAAGAAGCCTTTTTCCTTGCCGACGAAGAACATGGCGTGGTTGCCGCGCACCACCCAGTCGAGCTGGACGTTGACCTTGTCGGCCGCAAAGGCCGCGCCCGAGAAGCCGAGTGTCCCGACACACGCCGCAAGCGCGGCTGCCTTGATGAGTGAGCGTCTGAGCATTTTTGTTCCCTTTTTCATTGGTTTGAGAGCGGACCTACGACTGGCTGAATTTCGGCGCCCACGGCACCACGATGCGTTCGAGAATCTCGGCCGCGTAGTAGAAGGCGATGCCCAGCACCGACACGAGCAGCAGCGCCGCGAAGACCAGCGCGGTGTCGAGCTGTGTCGAGGCGAACTGGATGACGTAACCGAGCCCGTCCGAGGCGCCGGCGAATTCGCCGACGATGGCGCCGATGACGCTCAGCGTGGCGGCTATCTTGGTCCCGGCCATCAGGTTCGGCAGCGAATGCGGAACGCGTATCCTGAACAGGATCTGCGTCGGGCTCGCGCCGACCGAATTCATCAGCGACAGCAGCGAGCGGTCGACCGCCTGCATTCCCGCCAGCATCGACAACGTCACCGGGAAGAAGGCGATGACCAGGATCAGACCGATCTTGGGCGCGAGCCCGTAACCGAACCAGAGGATGAAGATTGGCGCCAGCGCCACCTTGGGCACGTTCTGAAACAGCACCACCAGCGGGTATAGCGCCCGCCCCAGCCAGTCGAAGCGCACGATGACCAACGCGATGGCGATGCCCACCACGACGGAGACAAGGAAGCCGAACAGGATCTCGCCCGCCGTCACCAGCGTCGCCTGCATCAGCGTTGCCCATTGCGCGACCAGCGATTGCGCGATCTCGGTCGGAGCAGGAA
>NZ_RZRY01000481.1:0-4906 GCF_003998035.1 Mesorhizobium sp. M2A.F.Ca.ET.039.01.1.1
CGTGCCGCGCTCATTGACCCAGCCAAGCGCAAAAGCGATGTCGATGTCGATCTGTCGGTCCGGACCCGTTGCCGTTTCCAGACGCTCGATGATGTCGAAAAAGAGCTGCTTTCGCTCCGGCCAATTGCCTGGGTTCGCGGCCTCGGGCGACAGGGATGGTCGCACGATTCCGCACCTCAACGTGGTAAGGGCAAGGCGCATGCGCCCTACGAGTTCGGGGTGAAGGTGTCGGTGGCCACCACGCTGAAAGCGCTCAAAGGGTGGCCAGTTCGCCCTGCATGCAAAAGCGCTGCCCGGCAATCCCTATGACGGCCACACGCTCGCAGCGATCATCCCTGACATGGAAAAGACCATCGGCAACGAGATCAGCCGCGTTCTCGCCGACGCCGGCTATCGCGGCCACAACGCACCGGAGAGCCACAAGTTCAGGGTCTTCACCAGCGGCCAGAAACGCCGTGTCACCCCGGCCATCAAGCGCCAGATGCGGCGGCGATCGGCCGTCGAGCCCGTGATCGGCCACATCAAGGCTGAGCACCGGATGGGCCGCAATTACCTCGCTCACACCCAAGGCGACGCCGTCAACGCCATCCTGGCCGCCGCCGGCTACAACTTCTCCCTCCTGCTCAGGTGGCTGAAGCAATTTTTGTGGCTCTTGATCGCCGCGTTCCTGAACCGGCCGAAGCAGCTTGCCGCTTAGCGGTCAAGATTGTTCACGGTCGACTAGTGAGCGATTTCGCTAAGGGCATCTGGCGATTTATCGCGGCATCGGCCATCCTAGTACCGGTTCAAGTGCCGGTTTAGCGCCGCTTCGACAAATACTTGTCCAGAACGATGCTACAACTCTCCGAATCGGTTTGCTCGAATATAAATCTAGGATAAGCCGGGCACATGACAACCTCTGAGACTTTTCGAGTCAGTTCCCATCTCAAGGACATAATCGGCCGCGATCTCGTGACGAACGAGTTCGTAGCGATCTTCGAACTTGTAAAGAACTCCTTTGATGCTGGTGCCACCAGAGTAGACATCGAGTTTGATCCCGAAGAGAGGACGATAGCCATTGTCGACGATGGCCACGGTATGTCCCAGTCTGATATTCGTGACAAATGGCTTTTCGTTGCTTACTCCGAGAAGGCGCTGGCCGAGCCGGATACATATCGCGATAAAATCAGGCCGTCTGGTCAATTTGCGGGAAGCAAAGGTATCGGCCGATTCGCATGCGACACCTTGGGCGCGGGGCTCGAACTCTACAGCCTTGCAGAGGGCAAGAAGTCCATTTCGAAGCTTGAGATTGACTGGACGCGCTTCGAGCAGGATAGCACGGACGAGTTCCAGGATGTCGATGTTGCGCTAGGCGCAGCAACGTCCTTCCCGACGATCTACAATGCCGAGCCGCCTTCTTTGCATGGCACCGTGCTCATAATCAAAGATACGCGGCAAGACTGGGACGCGGAGAATATAAAGAAGCTGCGCAGAGACCTAGCCAAGCTTATTGACCCGTTTGGGACCACTACTGATGTCGCCGTATCAACTTGGCTCGTCGACGGCACTACCGAAGCAGTCGAGGATGTCGACGGTCGCGTCGGCAATGAGATCGCAGAACTGCTGCGAGAAAAAACCAGCCGCATCGAAGTCGCCATCGAAAACGGCGTCATCAACACGACCCTCTTCGATCGTGGCAGGAAAATTTATGCAATACGCGAGCCATCACAGTATGAGGAATTAAACGATAGTCAGATCGAGGGGCAGATCTATTTTCTAAACCGGTCCGCGAAACACACCTTTACCGCTCGCATGGGCGTACGACCGATTGAATTCGGAAGCGTATTCCTGTTCCTCAATAGATTCCGAATATTTCCCATAGGGGAGGAGTTTGACGACACTCTCGGGCTGAACCGTAGGAAGCAGCAGGGCCAATCGCGCTATCTGGGGACGCGCGACATCATTGGGCGTGTCGATGTTACGGCACGCCCAAAGATGTTCCGTGAAGTATCGAGCCGAGACGCAGGTCTTATCGAGGACGCTCGCAGCCGTGCCTTGTTCGACGCTATTCGGAGGCACATGATCTTCCGGTTGGAGCGTTATGTTGTCGGCGTAAATTGGAAGGACAGCCGGGATCAAGACCGAGACACCGCCGAGGGCCTTGAAACGGACAGGGCCCGAGCCAGGGTCCTAGCTATCGTAGGATCGCTCGCGCGATCAAAAGAGATCGAAATCCTTTATTACGACACAGATATTGTCAGGGTCTCGGACGATCCCGACCAAATCACTGAAGACACACTTAAGGCCATGTCGGAGGTGGCTGAGAGTCGAGGTGATACCTCCCTCCTCAACCAAATCGAGGACGCTCGACGTCGAATCGAAGAACTCAAGACTTCAAGGGCAGAAGCGCAGGACGCTGCCCGGCGCGCGATTGAGGAGCGACATCGCGCCGATGCCCGTATTGAACGCCTAGAGCAGCAGGCCGCGTTTCTGGGAAGCAGCCGGGATGTCGACGTGGAACGCGTCCAACTGCTGATGCACCAAGCCACAATTCATCTGGGGCACATTCGCTCGGCAATAGCGAATGCAGCACATGAAATTCGAAATGTCCTCTCGACCGCTAAGATACCGGACGATCTAGAGGAGATTGACGACGTAAAAGACCTGCTTGCCTCGATCCGCCAATCGGCTAGGCGCGTGTCGTCTTCGATAGCAGGCGCCAGCCTATCAGGCGAGAGGCTGGGCACCGTCCTCTCCTTCGCTCCAAATATTCGAGTCGACTTGCAGACGGACAAAGTGCGCGGCGACTTGTTGCAGTTCTTCAGCGAGTACTTCCAAGTTCGCTTGGTCGGCGTGCCGGACATGCCAAACGCCTCATTCGATGCCTCGGGCCTGTCGCTGCAAAGGGAGTTCTCACCGGTCGACATCGCGGTACTCATCGACAACCTCCTAGATAATGCTCGTAAGGCGAAAGCTAGCAAGGTCGAATTCTCCGCGGCCCGTAAGGGAAAGAACTCTGTTGCAATTAAGGTCGTAGATGACGGTCTGGGCATCGACGAGCAGAAAGTCGATTCATCCAAGCTATTCGAGCCCGGGTATACAGGCTCAGCTAATGGGACGGGGCTGGGACTGTATAGTGCGCGCCAGATTCTACAGGGAATGGGCGGAACCATCGAGCTCGTTGGCGACGGCAGCCGAGCGGATTTTGAGATTGTAGTTCCAGGGGAGGATTTATGAACCTAGACTTCGGTATTCTGTGGATTGAGGACTCCTTCAACAATGAGGAGGAGGAGAGCCTCAAGCGTCGCGTCCGTGAGGCGGGCTTTATCGCGCGCATCGAGACGATTCCTAACGGCATTGGTATCGAGGAACTAGCCCGGACACATAAGCTCTATCATCGTTACGATATCATTCTTCTTGATTATCGGTTGAAGGATGAGAACGGCGACGAACTTGCGCCGAGAGTTAGAGAGTTATTCCCCTCCACCACCATCCTGTTCTATTCGGGGACCGTGCAGGAGGGAGAGCTTCGTCGGATGATCGCGGACAAGCAGGTAGAAGGTGTCTACTGCAGTGCTCGCCGGCGCTTCATCGACCGCACCGGGATGCTTATAGATCACACTGCACGGTCACTAGACCGACTATCAGGAATGAGGGGCTTGGCGATGAGGGTGGTCGCTGAGTGCGACGCGCTCATGAAAACGGCCATGTTGTCGATGTGCAATCGCGATCCAAACTGCGCCGGAAAGATGACTGAGCTCGACGATGATGTCCTTGGATTTATTAATGACATGAAGGAAACGTATGAGGCCTCCATAGCCTCCGACTTCGGCAGCCGATTGGCCACCCGTGCGATCGATAGCGCGAAGCTATTCAAGCACTTTCGTCGCCTCACGCAGGTTGCTTCCGCAGATCCGACGACATTCGGACTAAGTGAAGAGCAACTTGAACGGCTTCGCGAGTTGAGAAGGCTTAGTGCTCAATATGTCCAGGGTGTCCTGAAAAAACGCAACATTCTTGGCCACGTCGTTGAGGTGCAGGGGGAAGCAGGATGGGTCCTACAAGGAAGCGACGAAATTAGTGTCGGAGATTTCCCCGAAATTCGGCGCGTGTTTGCTGCTCACATCGATGCCTTCCGCGAACTGAGCGAGCTCGTCGTTCTTCTGGATGCGAAGCAATCCGCATAGCATTTCGCCCAATGCCTCGGCGAGGAGCGGCGGTACCGCGTTTCCCACCTGCGTGAATCTTGGGCATGCATCCTTTCGTCGGCTCCCGCCACTTGTGTACGGGCCGTGAAAGGAGAACCAGTCAGGGAAGGACTGTAGCCGTGCATGTTCCCGAACCGTCATCGACCTTGGCCGAGAATAGTGGACGAAATCGTCCGGCAGTGTGCTGACGGTTGGCGCAGGGGCCTCGGGATCAAGCGCGGTTGTCGAGCGCTTCTTGATGCCGAGCCGCTGCCTATCCTCCATCCGTAGGCACACGCCACGCTCGCAGTTGTCCAAGATATCCTGCATGCGCCGGATTGAGGTAACGCCGTGTCGTGGGAGGCGCATGTCTTGTGGTTGCCCTGAACTGCCGGCCCTCATCAATTTCTGATACGGGCTGGACGTTTCGCTTGCGCGCTTCAGCGCCTTGAAGCCAAGATGCCCCCACTCAGAATCTAGATCCGGCTCTCTGTCACCTTCTGCCAAATCAGAAATCGCCGCTTCCGCACTTGTGAACCCAGGGCCGAGGCCCCGCGCCTTCAGGAAGGCCTTTCTCCCGACACGCATGCGCTGCAACGGGTCAATTCCAGGCAGCGTCCCCTTGAGTGCTGCAATCAGGACGAACCTTGGTCTACGCTGTGGGACACCCCAATCCGCCGCCCTCAGGATATCGGACCAGATATCATAGCCGAGCTTGTCCAGCTCCTTCGCGACATAGT
>NZ_RZRY01000482.1:0-4896 GCF_003998035.1 Mesorhizobium sp. M2A.F.Ca.ET.039.01.1.1
CCCTACATCCTCACCCTCATCATCATGATCGCCACCTCGTCGCCGAGCCGCACGCTCGCCGGCGCGCCCGGCGAACTGTCGATCACCAAATGACCGCGCACCACGCACCGCTCGCGATACCGGAGTTTTCGCCATGAACGCCAGAGCCGAGATCACCCAGCGCTACATCGACGCCGATCCCTATCCCTGGCCCTACAATGGCGATCTCAGGCCCGACAACACGGCGCTGATCATCATCGACATGCAGACCGACTTCTGCGGGCCTGGCGGCTATGTCGACCATATGGGCTACGACCTGTCGCTGGTCCGCGCGCCGATCGAGCCGATCAAATCTGTGCTGTCGGCTATGCGAGGCAAGGGCTACACCATCATCCACACGCGCGAGGGCCACCGCCCTGACCTCGCAGACCTGCCGGCCAACAAGCGCTGGCGCTCGCGCCGCATCAATGCCGGCATCGGCGATCCGGGTCCGTGCGGGCGTATCCTGGTACGCGGCGAGCCGGGCTGGGACATCATCCCCGAGCTCTATCCGGCCGAGGGCGAGCCGATCATCGACAAGCCGGGCAAGGGCTCCTTCTGCGCCACCGATCTCGAGCTGATCCTCAACCAACGCGGCATCGAGAACATCGTGCTCACCGGCATCACCACCGATGTCTGCGTGCACACCACCATGCGGGAGGCCAACGACCGCGGCTTCGAATGCGTGATGCTGGAGGATTGCTGCGGGGCGACCGACTACGGCAACCACCTGGCGGCGATCAAGATGATCAAGATGCAGGGCGGCGTGTTCGGCGCGGTGTCGAATTCCGCCGCGCTCGTCGCGCAGTTGCCGTGAGGAGCCGGCGATGAGCGGAACGCAAGGAAAGGCGACCGGCGTCGAGACCATCGGCATGACGATGCGCTTCGGCGCCTTTACGGCGCTGGACGATGTCTCCATCAAGGTGCCGGCAGGCTCCTTCCACGCGCTGCTCGGCGAGAACGGCGCCGGCAAGTCGACGCTGGTCAAATGCATGATGGGTTTCTACCACCCGACATCGGGCGACATGCTGGTCGATGGACGCCAAGTCGCGATCGCCAGCCCCAGGGATGCCTCGGCGCTCGGCCTCGGCATGGTCTACCAGCATTTCACGCTGGTGCCTTCGCTGACGGGCGCCGAGAATCTGGTCATCTCGCGCGAGAAGGTGCCGGGCGTCATCGACTGGCGCAAGGAGCGCGCAGCGCTTGCCCAATTCATGGAGCGCATGCCCTTCAAGCTGCCGCTCGACGTCAAGGTGGCCGAGCTCGCCGCCGGCGAGAAGCAGAAGCTGGAGATCATCAAACAGCTTTATCTCGGCCGAAATTTCCTGGTGCTGGACGAGCCGACATCCGTGCTCACCCCGGGCGAGGCCCAGGAAGTGCTTGGCCTGGTGCGCGGCATGACCAAGGCCGGCGACCTCACCGTGCTGATGATCTCGCACAAGTTCCACGAGGTCACGGCATTTGCCGACGACATCACCGTGCTGCGCAAGGGCAGGCTCACCGGCACCGGCAAGGTTTCCGACCTTTCGCACAGGGAGATGGCCGCGATGATGATCGGCGACCAGCCGATCGCCGCGCTCGACAGCCGCGCGGCGCCGAAGGCAGACGCCGAGATCGTGCTGAAGGTGAAGGCGCTGAAGGCGCCGGACCGCACCGGCCTCAAGTCGATCGACATCGCCGATCTCGGCGTCCGCTCGGGCGAGATCGTCGGCATCGCCGGCATTTCCGGCAACGGCCAGAAGGAGTTCCTGGAAGTGCTGGCCGGCCAGCGCCCCCGCAATGGCGGCGAGGTGATGGTGCGCGGCGCCGCCTACGCGGCGACGCGCGCCGAAGCGCGCACGCTCAATGTCCGCCTCATCCCGGAGGAGCCGCTGAAGAATGCCTGTGCACCGAGGATGACAGTGGCCGAGAACATCGCTTTCCGCACCTTCGACGTGGACGGCAACGGCAAGCCGGTGAGCTGGATCAGCGCCGGTGCCATCAAATCCTTCAGCGCCCGGCTGGTCGAGCAGTTCAAGGTAAAGACCGCATCGCTGTCTTCGCCGATCGCTTCGCTGTCGGGCGGCAATGTGCAGCGCGCCGTGCTCGCCCGCGAGCTCACCGGCGAGGTCGACCTTTTGATCGTCTCCAACCCGTGCTTCGGCCTCGATTTCTCCGCCGTCGCCGAGATCCGGGCGCGTATCATGAAGGCGCGCAACGCAGGTGCCGCGGTGTTGTTGATGTCGGAAGACCTGGACGAGCTACTGGAACTCTCTGACCGCATCCTGGTCATGTCCGACGGCGCGCTGGTCTATGAGACGCCGATTGCGCAGGCGAGCGTGCAGACCATCGGCGAGCACATGGCGGGGCATCACTGATGGCGGAAATCGCAGCGCAGCCCTTCGCCTTTGCCTTCAGGCCCGAGACGACGGCGCTCATCGTCATCGACATGCAGCGCGACTTTGCCGAGCCGGGCGGGTTCGGAGCGAGTCTCGGCAACGACGTCAGCCGGGTCACGGCCATCGTGCCGACGGTGAAGCGGCTGATCGAAGGCTTTCGCGCCGCGGGCCTGCCGGTGATCCATACCATGGAGTGCCACAAGCCCGACCTTTCAGACCTGCCTCCCGCCAAGCGCGACCGCGGCAATCCCTCGATGCGGATCGGCGATGTCGGCCCGATGGGCCGCGTCCTGATCGCCGGCGAACCCGGCACCGAGATCCTCGACGAGCTCGCGCCCCTGCCCGGCGAGATCGTCATCGAGAAGCCCGGCAAGGGCGCCTTCTACGCGACCGGCCTCGGCGACGACCTGAAACGGCTCGGCGCGCGGCAACTGGTGTTCGCCGGCGTGACGACCGAAGTCTGCGTCCAGACGACGATGCGCGAGGCGAACGACCGCGGCTATGAGTGCCTGGTCGCGGAGGATGCGACGGAAAGCTACTTTCCCGAATTCAAGGCGGCCGCGCTCGCCATGATCCGGGCGCAGGGCGCCATCGTCGGCTGGACGGCGACCACAGATCAGGTCCTCGAGGGAATTGCGAATGCCTAATCTTGCCTTTGCCGGCCTCCTTGACGGCGGCTGGCGCGATCTGGCGTTCGAGCCTTTCCGCGACGGCGTCACCGTGCATTGGCTGCTCAAGGGCGGCCCGGTCGAACCGTCGGTCGCGCTGCTCAAATATCAGCCGGGCGCCGGCGTGCCGCGCCACCGCCATGCCGGGCTGGAAACCATCGTCGTGCTGGAAGGCACCCAGAGCGACGACAACGGCGACTATCCAGCGGGCAGCGTGATCCTCAATCCGGTCGGCACCGAGCATTCTGTGTGGACGAGGGACGGCTGCGTGGTGCTGATCCAGTGGGACCTGCCGGTGATCATTCTGGGGGAGACGAAATGAACGACATCCGCTTCGACATCGCCAGCCTGCGCGCGGCCTACCAAAGCGGGCTTGGCATCGCCGAGGTGATCGATGCGGTCCTTGCCCGCATCGATGCGGCCGGCGACCCCGGCATCTTCATCCACCTCGCGACGAAAGAAGAGATACTGGCCGAGGCCGAGGCGCTCGGCTCGTTTGACCCCGTGGCGAAGCCGCTCTGGGGCATCCCCTTCGCCGTCAAGGACAATATCGACGTCGCAGGCATGCCGACCACGGCGGCCTGCACGGAATATGCCTACACGCCGGACAAAGATGCGACGGTCGTAGCGAGGCTCAAGGCCGCGGGCGCTTTTGTTGTCGGCAAGACCAATCTCGACCAGTTCGCCACCGGCCTTGTCGGCGTGCGCACGCCGTGGCCGATCCCAAGAAATGCGATCGATCCGAAACTCGTGCCCGGCGGCTCCTCCTCCGGCTCGGCGGTTGCGACGGCGCGCGGCATCGTCTCCTTCGCGCTTGGCACCGACACCGCCGGCTCTGGCCGCATCCCGGCTGGCCTCAACAGCATTGTCGGGCTGAAGCCGACGGTCGGCGCGTTGTCGACGACGGGCGTCGTTCCGGCCTGCCGGACACTCGACTGCGTCTCAGTCTTCGCGCTGACGGTCGATGACGCCTATGCGGTGTTCTCGGTCGCTGCCGCGCACGACGCCGCCGATCCCTATTCGCGCGCCATCGCCGTCCAGCCCCTCGCCGCCCGACCGCCGGTGCTGACCATCGGCATCCCGGAAAAGGCCGATCTGAAGTTCTTCGGCGACGCATCGATGCAGGCAGGCTTCGAGGCAGCTCTCAAATCCCTGGAAACGCTCGGCGCCCGGCTTGTCGAAATCCCGTTCGGCGACTTCTACGCCACCGCCGACCTGCTCTACGAAGGCGCCTGGGTGGCGGAGCGCTATGCGGCGATCCGCGATTTCTTCGAAGCGAATGAAGCAGCCCTCCATCCGGTGACGCGCAAGATCATCGGTGGCGCCAGGAACCTGTCGGCCGCCGATGCTTTCCGCGGCCTCTACGCCTTGCAGGCCTACAAGGCCCGCCTGACCCCCGTCATCGCCTCCGTCGACCTTTTCTGCATGCCGACGGCGCCGACCCACTACAGCGTCGATGCCGTGCTCGCCGATCCGATCGTCACCAACAGCCGGCTGGGCACCTACACCAATTTCGTCAATCTGCTCGACATGTGCGGCATCGCCGTGCCCACCGGCACGCGCGACGACGGTCTGCCGATGAGCGTGACCCTGCTTGCCGCCGCAGGACGCGACGGCCTCGTCGCAGCGGTGGCACGCGATCTCCATGCCGCGAGCGGCCTCACTCTCGGCGCGACCGGATGGCTGCAGTCGATCGCGCAGCCTGTCGGCGCGCCGGCCGATGACGGCACGATCGAACTGGTGGTGGTCGGCGCCCATCTTTCGGGAATGCCGCTCAACGGCCAATTGAAGGAGGCCGGCGCGCGCTTCTGCAGGGCGGCGCGGACCAGCTC
>NZ_RZRY01000483.1:0-4871 GCF_003998035.1 Mesorhizobium sp. M2A.F.Ca.ET.039.01.1.1
CGCGGCAAGCGCGCCCGACACCTTCACCACCACCATGGGCAAGGAGAACCGCAAGAAGCGCATCTTCATCGACTTCCACCGCAACGCCCGCGGCCACACCTCCGCCGCTCCCTATTCGCTGCGCGCCCGCACCAACCTGCCGGCCTCGACGCCGGTGAGCTGGACAGACCTCGAGACCATCGACGCGCCGGAGGACCTGAACTACGCCTCGCTGCCGGGCCTGCTGGAGACCTCGGGCGATCCCTGGGCTGAGATCGATGAGGCGGCGCGGGATTTGCCGGTGGTGGAACGCTAGTTCCTCGCCCCCACGGAGTGGGGGAGAGGTGGCCGCGTAGCGGCCGGAGAGGGGGCCGCGCCGGCTTGAGAGGGCAGCGCAAGCGCTAGGATTTCGTCATCCTAGGGCGGAGCAAGGAGCGAAGCGACGCGCGCAGACCCTAGGATCCATGCCGTGACATTGGCCTTAGGCGCGTCCAGAAGAATAGCCACCAGAACCAGCGGCAATTAGAATCGCTCGATGACAGGTTACGTGTATATGACCGCGAGCCAGAAAGGCGGCACGATCTACATCGGTGTCACCAACGACCTCGCGCGTCGGATGCCCGAGCACAAGAACGGCCAAGGCTCGCGTTTCACCAGCCGCTACGGCGTGCAACGTCTAGTCTGGTACGAGGAATACTTCAATATCGCCGATGCCATACAGCGCGAGAAATCGCTCAAGCGCTGGCCACGAAAATGGAAGATCGAACTGATCGAGAAGACCAATCCAGAATGGTCCGAGCTCTTTCGCGGGGCGGGCTGGTAAGCGATCTGCACCGTCGCGGCGCTCGCATGTCACGGCATGGATCCTAGGGTCTGCGCGCGTCGCTTCGCTCCTTGCTTCGCCCTAGGATGACGAAGCTTCGGGGCTTCGGCTAATCTCCAGCGTCTCAATCCACTCCATCGACGCTTCCTACAATTTGAACTATCCTCCGCGCCAACCGGCCTCAGAAAACACTTCGCTAGGAATTCGGCAGTACCATCACGGGTCGGTGTAGGATTTCCGCAGCCTCAATCGTCCTACGGACGAAGCGCTGCAAGAGCATGATCGCGACAGGACCATGCTCCAACATAGTGTCAGTGCATGGCCGCGTAGGAGTTCATCATGGCGCCCAGGGCAAGTTGGAAAGGTTACCTCAAGCTCAGCCTCGTCAGCTGTCCGGTCCGGCTTTACCCGGCCACCAGCGCGAGCGAGCGCATCTCGTTCAATCAGCTGCATAAGAAGACGCACAACCGCATCAACATGAAGCCGGTAGATCCCGAGCTTGGCCTGGTCGAGCGGTCGGATCTGGTGCGGGGCTACGAATATGAGGACAAGCAGTACATCATCATCGACGACGCCGATCTCGACGCGGTCCGGATCGAATCCAATCACACGATGAACATCGAGGCCTTCGTCGATGAGGGCGAGGTCGATGTCATTTACCAGGACTCGCCCTATTATCTCGCGCCCGACGGCGCCATGGCGGAAGAAACCTTCGCGGTGCTGCGCGAAGCCATGCGCAAATCCGGCAAGCTGGCGATTGCGCGGCTGGTCCTCTCCAGCCGCGAGCGCGTGGTGACCATCGGCGCGCGCAAGAACGGCATGTTCGTCTGTACCTTGAGGAACCCCAACGAAGTGCGCGGCACGGCTGAATATTTCGGCAACATCCCGGCCGGCAAGCCGGATCCGGAAATGCTGGAGCTTGCCATGGCGCTGATCAAGCAGAAGCAAACCCACTTCGATCCGAAGAACTATGAGGATCGCTACGAGGTGGCGCTGATGGCGATGATCCGCGAGAAGCTGAAGGGCCACAAGCCGATCATTGCGGCGGCGCCCGAGCGCGGCAATGTCATCAACCTCATGGATGCGCTGAAGGCCAGCCTGTCGCAGCAGGCCAAGCCCCCGGCCAAGTCGAAGAGCAAGGCCGAGGAAGCGCCCGCAAAGCCCGCCAGTAAGACGGCTGCCGGCGGTGCACCTGAGAACCCGCTGAAGGCGAACCTGTTGAAGGCCGTCGGCAAGAGCAAGAAGTGACGGGAGGGCCGGTGATCGTTCCAGGCGCCGTCTTCGGCGTCGTCGGCGCGCTGGCCGCCTTTCCGCTGCGGCTCGCCGCGCGCGAGGTCGAGCGCCGCCATGCGGAGCTGAGGCGCGGCGTCACCCGCCGCACCACTCATGTCGTGTTCGGTCGCGCGCTTCTGGCCAAGGCGAAATCCGGCGACGCCGAGATCGAGCGCCGCGCCAAGGCCGAACGCGAAGCTGGCCGGCAACTCATCAGCGAGAACGGTTTCCTGCGCCTGCTCGGCCTGATGAAGGCGCCCGACGCCTCGTCGCTGTCCCGGCAATCGCTGATCGACCAGTCGCGGCTTGCGGGCGGCGATCTCGACATGCTCTCGCTGTTCGACGCTTTCGAGCATGACGGCGAGCCTTATTCCTTCCGCGACCTGATCCTGGCTCGCAAATATGCCGGGCTGATCGCCAGCGGCGCCACCTGGGGCGCGATCGCGCGATCGGTGCACCGTTCCGGCCCGGTCGCATCGCTCACGGCAAAATCGCTCAATCTCGGCTCGCAGCACGGCCGACGGGACGCGATTTATCTCGAGGATGGGACGAGCGAGCTCGACGGCCAGTTGCTGTTCGACCTCGGCTCGCCGGAAGACGACACGCTGGAAGAGCTCTTCACCGAGGCCGAGATGGCGGAAGAAGAAGAGCGCCATGACGATGCGGCCGCGCTCTACCAGCGCTGCCTGGCGATCGACCCGAAGGACGCCATCGCCGCCTTCAACCGCGCCAACTGCCTGCGCGGCGCCGGCCGGATCGCCGAAGCGGCGCATGACTATGCCCGGGCGATCAAGCTCGACCCCGGTTTCGTCGAAGCCTGGTTCAACCTCGCCGGGCTGATGAGCGACGGGGGCAAGGTGGCGTCGGCAAGGCGGCACCTGCAGAAGGCGATCGCCCTCGACAAGACCTATGCCGACCCGGTGTTCAACCTGGCGCGGCTGGAGTTCGACGCGGGCGATCTGACGGAGGCGCGGCGGCTGTGGGTGCGCTATCTGGAGCTGGACTCGGAGTCCGAATGGGCGCGGACTGCGCAGAAGGGAATCCAGTTCGTGGATTTGCACATGGCGCGCACGGCGGGGTAGCGCTTCTTCCTTCTCCCCCTGTGGGGTCCGAAGGACGGGGCGAGACCCGTGGCTCGCCCCCGGGCGGTGGATCGGCGCGCAGCGCCGAGACGGATGAGGGGTGTTGGAAGGAATGAGGCGCTGGTGACCTTGTCGCAAGTAAGGATATTGGCGGACGTATCCGCCAAGCTGGAGCACCCCTCATCCGTCCGAGCTTCGCTCGGCCACCTTCTCCCACAAGGGGAGAAGGCGAGGTTGGCGCATCCATGACCCACTTCCTCTTCGACGGCTTCGACACTGCTCCCGTCACCATCCTGCTCGCCCATGGCGCCGGCGCGTCGATGGACTCGCCTTCGATGACCGCCACCGCCAAGGCGCTCGCGGCGGCCGGCTTCCAGGTCGCGCGCTTCGAGTTCCACTATATGGCCGCGCGCCGCTATGGCCACCGCAAGCCGCCGCCGCGCGCCGAGACGGTCAACCCGGAATATGTGAAGGCGATCGCCGATCTGCGCGCCAAAGGCGTGACCGGCAAGCTGATCATCGGCGGCAAGTCGATGGGCGGCCGCGTCGCCTCGATGGTCGCCGACGAGATGTTTGAAAAAGGCGAAATCGTTGGTCTCGCCTGCCTCGGCTACCCGTTCCATCCGCCAGGCAAGCCGGAGCAGTTGCGGACAAAGCATCTCCTTGACCTGAAGACGCCGGCACTGATCTTCCAAGGCACGCGCGATGAGTTCGGCGCCAAGGAGGAGGTCGCGACCTACGGCCTTTCCTCGGCGATAGAGATGATTTGGCTGGAGGACGGCGACCACGATCTGAAGCCGCGCAAGGCGATCTCGGGTTTTTCGACTGCGGATCATTTGAAGACGGTGGCGGAGACAATGGTGGCTAAGTTCGCGCAGCCCTCGGCTTCGTCATCCTAGGGCGAAGCAAGGAGCGAAGCGACGCGCGCAGACCCTAGGATCCATGCCGTTACATACGAGCGCTGCGACGGGGCAAAATTCTTCTCCGCCGCGTTCCACGGCGAAGGTCACGGCATGGATCCTCGGGTCAAGCCCGAGGATGACGAGGCGCGAAGCGGCGGCATCCAAACATGAAACTCGCCACCTTCAACATCAACAACATCAACAGCCGGTTGGAAAACCTGCTCGCCTGGCTCGCGCGGGCAAAACCCGATGTCGTCTGCCTGCAGGAGCTGAAATCCCGCGACACGCAGTTCCCGCTGACCCGGCTTGCCAATGCCGGCTATGGCGCGGTGTGGAAGGGCGAGCCGACCTGGAACGGCGTCGCTATCCTAGCGCGCGGCGCCGAGCCCGTGCTGACGCGCGACGCGCTGCCCGGCGACGATGCCGACCGCCAGGCCCGCTACATCGAGGCCGCGGTCGACGGCGTCGTCATCGCCTGCCTCTACGCGCCGAACGGCAACCCGCGGCCGGGCCCGAAATTCGACTACAAGCTCGCCTGGCACCAGCGCTTCGCCGCGCATGCGACCGATCTCCTCGATACCGGCCTGCCGGTGGCGCTTGCCGGCGATTTCAACATCGTGCCCGAACCGCGCGACATCTATGAGACACGCTCTTATGACGACAACGCGCTGGTGCAGCCTGAAAGCCGCGCCGCCTTCGCGGCACTGATCGAGCAGGGCTGGACGGACGCGCTGCGCAAGGTTTTTCCCAGGGAAGAAAAACTCTACACCTTCTGGGATTACCGCCGGAACCGCTGGCCGCGCGATGCCGGAT
>NZ_RZRY01000484.1:0-4870 GCF_003998035.1 Mesorhizobium sp. M2A.F.Ca.ET.039.01.1.1
AAGCCACATAGCAGTGTTCTTGCTATCATGTTCATTGCGAACGATTTCGCCTTTGGCACGATGCATGCGTGATCCTCTAAAAAGGGGCACGGACTGAGGAGAAGTCGTCCGCTGACCACGCTCACCGGAAACTCAGACGAGGGAACGGTGGCAACTGCGATACTGTCGGCGACGGTATTGGTGAAGGAGGGAGCTTGGCGGGACACTGCAATCTTGATGAAGGTGGTCGCCTTCCGATATTAAGCGATGATGAGGTGCGGAGCATAACTGCCGCCCATGAGAAGCTGGCCCCTTCAGAGTATTTTTGGCGACAGCGGCTAGAGCAGTTTAAAACATCGCAGCTTCCCTTCGTGTCGTCGTCCGTGGCTAAGACGCCGCCCAGATGGCAGTCGAGTTCGGGCGTCATTCCAAGTGCTTTGGCCAAGCTGTCGCCATTCGATCGCACGGAATACTTGGTAACGGCTTGGCTGATCTATCTCGCCCGCATCACGGGAGAAGCAGAGCTTCAACTGGGATGCACGCCTGCATGGGATAGATCGCAGGCCAGTTCGAAAGCGGTGGAGATGCTTATCGCCTCTGTCGTGCCGATCGAAGTTACCATTGATCTTGCACATAATTTTGAGGAAGTGCGCGGGGCGGTGGTGGCCGAATTCGCTCGGCTGACGGAGCACGGCAGCTTCGCGCGGGATCTTATCGCGCGCTGCCCGACATTGCGCAGTGTGGAGGCACTACGATCACACCAGCCCTGGTCGATTGGCATTACGATTACAGCAGATAGCTGTTCTGCCGCTAGCGATCTAGCTTCGAACGCGAGTTCTGAGACAACCCTGTCCGGTGATTTGCTGACATTCGAGCTTTGCACTCTGGATGGGAGCTTTCGATGGCACTTTGATGCAAGTCGATTGGCACCGACGCAGATCGACCGTATGACGCAGCATTTGCAAACGTTGTTGTGTGGCGTGATGGCCGATGCGGGGCAGCCGGTCGGCCGCATCGATATCCTGCCGGCCGCCGAGCGCACCTATCTGCTGGAGGGTCTGAACCGGACGGACGCGGACTATCCGTCGGATCTTTGCATCCATGAGTTGTTCGAGGCGCAGGTGCGCCAAGCGCCGGAGGCGGCGGCAGTGGTCTGTGACGACGAGCGCCTGAGCTACGGCGAGCTCAACGCGCGGGCCAACCGGCTGGCCCATCATCTGATCGCCCTCGGGGTCAAGCCGGGGAACCGCATTGCGACAGTGCTGGACCGCTCCGTCGCTCTTGTCGTGGCGCAGTTGGCGGTCCTCAAGGCGGGCGGAGTGTATGTGCCGATCGATCGCGCTCTTCCATCTGCGCGACAAGGATGGCTGATGGCAGATTGTGCTGCGCGCCTCGTGCTTACGGAGGGTGTCGATGAATTGGTTGATGTGACGATCCCTGTTCTGTCTATTGAGCCGCTCATGGCTGGGACTGGGTCTAGTGCCGACCCTGGCTTGACGTTGAGCGCCGAGGCTGCCGCTTACGTGATGTACACTTCCGGCTCGACCGGCCTTCCCAAGGGGGTTGTTGTTCTTCATCGTGCGGTCAATCGGCTCGTCATCAACAACGGCTATGCGAAGATCGATGCCCGAGATCGTGTGGCGTGGGTGGGTAATCCGGCCTTCGACGCCAGCACATTTGAAGTGTGGACGCCGTTGCTCAACGGTGGCTGCATTATTGCATTAGATGCCACGACCGTCTTAAATCCTTCAAATTTTGCCAAGTCACTTGAACAGCAACGGGTGACAACCCTTTTTCTAACAACAGCGTTATTCAACAAATATACGTCATCGATCGCTCCAGCGTTGGCACAACTTAAGTACCTTCTTTCTGGAGGCGAGGACAGTGACGGTCCCTCATTTTTGAGATTGCTAAGAGAAGAAGGTCCTGTACGCCTCATTCACTGCTACGGTCCGACCGAGACGACGACCTTTGCGACAGTCTGCGAGATCACCGCGATTGGTGAGACATTCCGCCGTGTCCCGATTGGCCGTCCGATTGCGAACACGCGGGTGTACCTGCTGGACGGGCATGGTGCGCCGGTTCCGTTCGGGGCGGTGGGCGAGCTTTACATTGGCGGCGCAGGCGTTGCGCGTGGCTACCTGAACCGGCCCGAGCTGACGGCCGAGCGGTTCATCGCCAGCCCGTTTGTGGAGGGCGACCGGCTGTATAAGACTGGCGACCTGGGGCGTTATCTGCCGGACGGCAATCTGGAGTTTTTGGGCCGCAACGACGAGCAGGTGAAGATCCGCGGCTTCCGCATCGAGCCGGGCGAGATCGCGGCGCGGCTTTGCGAGCATGCCTGGGTGCGTGAGGCGGTGGTTGTGGCGCGCCAGGACCGCGCCGGCGACAAGCACCTTGTCGCCTATGTCGTGTGCGGACCCGAGGCCGGCTCGGACGGGGACGATGGCGGCGCGCTTGCCGGCGCCTTGCGCGCTCATCTGGGTGCGCGGCTGCCCGACTACATGGTGCCGTCGGCCTTCGTGCGGCTGGATGGGCTGCCGCTGACACCGAACGGCAAGCTCGACCGCCAGGCGCTGCCGGCGCCGGCCGACGAGGCCTATGCGCACGCCGCCTATGAAGCGCCGCAGGGCGCGGTCGAGACGGCGCTGGCAGAGATCTGGGCGGAGCTGCTCGGGGTCGAGCGGGTCGGACGCCACGACAACTTCTTCGAACTCGGCGGCCATTCGCTCCTGGCGGTGCAGCTCTTGAGCCGGCTGTCGCGGGCTGTTGGGGTCGAACTGCCGCTGACGAGGCTGTTCGCCAGGCCGGTTCTTTCCGATCTGGCCGAAAGCATCGTCGAGGTGTTGAGCCGCACCGATCCGCAAGACCTGCCGGCGATTGCGACGGTGTCGCGCGACGAGCCGCTTGCGCTGTCGTTCGCGCAGCAGCGGCTATGGTTTTTGGCGCAGCTGGACGAGGGCAGTACCAACTATCACATTCCGCTGGCCTTGAGACTGCGTGGCGTGCTCGACCGCGTCGCCTGGCAGCGCAGCCTTGACCGTCTGTTTGCCCGTCATGAGGCGCTGCGCAGTGTCTTTGTCGCTCCGGAGGGCAAGCCGCGGGTTGAGGTTCTGCCGCCGGAGGGGCTGCCGGTGCTGGAGCACGATCTGCGGGACAGGCCGGATGCAGAGGCGGCGCTTTTGGATCTGTGCCGTGAAGAGGCGCAGACGCCCTTCGATCTTGCGCGCGGGCCGCTGATCCGCGGGCGTCTGATCCGGATGTCGGATGAGGAACATGTTTTCCAGCTGACCCAGCATCACATTGCCTCGGACGGCTGGTCGATGGGCGTGCTGGTGCGTGAACTCAGTCAGCTTTACCGGGCGTTCGCAGCTGGACAGGACGATCCTTTGCCGCCGCTGGCGATCCAGTACCCGGATTATGCCGCCTGGCAACGGCAGTGGCTGTCGGGGGAACGGCTGCAAAGCCAGGCTCAGTATTGGCGCAACGCCCTGTCAGGCGCCCCGGCCCGGCTTGCACTGCCGACTGACCGCGTGCGGCCGGCCCAGCAGTCGTTTGCCGGGGCCAGTGTGCCGATCGTCATCGATGCGGATCTGACGCGGGATCTGAAGCGGCTGAGCCGGCAGCATGGCACGACGTTGTTCATGACGGTGCTGGCGGCCTGGGCGGCGGTGCTTTCGCGTCTGTCGGGGCAGGACGACCTCGTGATCGGCGTTCCGAGCGCCAATCGAGGCCGGCGCGAGATCGAAGAGTTGATCGGTTTCTTCGTCAATACCCTGGCGCTTAGGCTCGACCTGTCCGGCGAGCCGAGCGTGTCGGAGCTTTTGGCGCGGACGCGGCGCACGGCGCTGGCGGCGCAGGAGCATCAGGACCTGCCGTTCGAGCAGGTCGTCGAGATCGTGCAGCCGCCCCGGCATCTTGATCACACGCCGTTGTTCCAGGTGATCTTGGCCTGGGAGAACAATGCGGTCGAGTCATTGGACCTGCCGGGGCTGAGTGTGGAGGCTGCCGGGGAGGGGTATGATCAGGTCAAGTTCGATCTGGAGCTCGACCTTGGCGAAGATGGCGATCAGATCGCCGGATCGCTGCACTATGCCACGGCGCTATTCGACGAAGCGACGATCGAGCGGCAGCGTGAATATCTGGTGGTGCTGCTGCGGGCGATGGTTGCCGATGCAGGCCAGCCGGTCGGCCGCATCGACATCCTGCCGGCCGCCGAACGCACCTATCTGCTGGAGGGTCTGAACCGGACGGACGCGGACTATCGGCTGAGAAGAATAGCGGTGCAGAACGCCGCGCGATCTGAGCGACGCAGGCGGTCAGTCTGCTCACAACTTCCTGCTCGATCAATGGCCACAACAGGTAATCGGAATACCCGTCGGAGAAAATCGCCTCTCGGTCCAGCCTGCCTTCGCAAACCAGGGCGAGTTGCACCAGTCCGGACGAGAGCTTCGCATGACCGTACCCATGTTGCTCCCATTCGCGGCAATCGATGATGACGATTTGCGCGCAGCGCCCTGGCCGCAACAAACGGTGCTCAAGGATATCGATCTGCCGCACATCGTTGGGCAGATTGCCGAAGATCCGAGAACTCGCAATTTGTGACAAACACTTACCTGCTAAAGGGTCCGGGCCAAGATACGCGGCCAGAATCGATGCATGCACCTCGGTAACACCTTGAGGACTTGGCCTGCGAAAGCCTTGATGCGGCCGAACGGCGGTCGAAGAAGGTGGGTCTTGGTTTGTGTAGTTGGCTGTAAGGGTGAATACCTTCTTCCCAGCAGATGCTCGCTCGAAGTCAGCGCGCGTCGGTTTCTCTGAGTTGGGACAGCGGAACCAGCACCGCGTCCGATGGACGAGGGGGGTAATGAACTGGCTCGGTCCTGAAGAT
>NZ_RZRY01000485.1:0-4863 GCF_003998035.1 Mesorhizobium sp. M2A.F.Ca.ET.039.01.1.1
GATCGGCATGGCGAAGCCGCCGCATACCACGTCGCCGAGGACGTCATAGGAGACATAATCGACATCGTCATAAGCGCCATTCTCCTCGAGGAAATTGATCGAGGTGATGACGCCGCGGCCGGCGCAACCGACACCCGGCTCGGGGCCGCCGGACTCCACGCACTTGATGCCTCTGTAGCCCACCTTGAGCACGTCCTGGAGTTCGAGGTCTTCCACCGAACCTTCCTGTGCGGCGAGATCCAGGACGGTATCCTGAGCTTTCGAATTCAGGATCAAGCGTGTGGAATCGGCTTTGGGGTCGCATCCTACGATGAGGATTCTCTGCCCGAGGTCGACAAGGGCAGCGAGCGTATTTTGGGACGTGGTGGACTTGCCGATGCCGCCTTTTCCGTAAAAGGCGATCTGACGCAGACCTGACATAATAGCTTTCCTTCCTTCGTTCTAATCATCGCGACTGCCCGCGACACAAGTGCCGATAGGCAGCTCGTGCCGCCTCACACCAAGCATCGCAAAAAGCGTACCAGCGTGATCGGCCGATCCCAGAAAAAACTTTGTCATTAAATTCCAGCCGCTTAGACGGCGGCAAAACGCGCGAACGGGCCTTTCAGGCGTCTGTCACGGACACGACAAAGCCGACACAGATTGTCGTGCGCCATCCAAACCGCCGTGTGTCGAGCTCGAAGCGGGAGAATGGGGAAGTTAGCCCAAAGCTGATGGCGAGACCATCGGAAGACATCGGCTCTTGTCTTTCCAGCCTGCCATTGATCGGGCGGTCGCTGGATGAGCAGGAGCCTGGGGCTTGACCGCGGCGCGGGTAGTTCAGGCAGGCTTACAGAGCGGGAACGCCGGCGGCCGATAGACATCCGCGCTTAACCTTTCATAGCCCGTCTACAAGTTGGTTCCGCCGACGCGCTATATGGAAGCCAAATAATTCAGTAGCTTAGCCGAGAGCATTGATTTTTTCAGAAAGATACGTGTTATACGCGTACGAACCGCCGAACCCATGGTCGGCGCCCTCATGCGCGTGAGACCCCGTTGTGGGCGAGGCTCGCGACTGGCTGCACGATCCTAGCCGGCCTGCTTGCCATTGAGTTTGGTCCCGCCGCGGTAGGCTGCGGCATCAAGGGCAACATCAGCTACAACACTGGCAAGAAGATTATCACGTTCTTGGACAGGAATCTTACTGGGAGACACGCATCAACAGGCGGGCGGGCGGGCTTCGAGAGGTTAGTGTCGCGGCAGCTTGCAGATCTGCCCACGGGGCCGCCACGATCGCAAAGTGTGTACAAAAGCGCCCTCTCTGCCGAACTGAACAGTGCTCACGGCCATAGCCTCGGATGAGCCCGACTGGCTTGACCTCTGCATGATGAGAGCAGCTTTTACACCAGGTGCGCAGCACATGTCTTTAACGAACGCATCGTCTTCAAGAATATAGAGAGCAATTCGGAAAACCGAGTAGTTGGCGGCGAAGCTAGGAGAAGGTATACACCACCCTCTTGTTACCCCAGAGTAGAACGTGCAGCTGCGGCAAGACGCGGGCTTCGAACCACCTGTCGCTGGTCACCTTTTCTACCAGCGATTCCATGCGCATCATATTCCGTCGGACTCGACAGAGACGTCTTCATTACCACGGCGGGGCGGCGTGTGATTGCCGGGTTGCAGACAAACCTCGCCGCGACGTCTTTGGGACGAGTGGTGTCGGCACCGAATCCCTATCATTTAGACTAGCCAGCTTGGGGAGCGCCGTCAGACCGCCAGACCGGAAGAGGAGGCTTCGCGCCAACTTGTGCCAAGAATGTTGGACCGTGCGGAACCGCTGGGGCGGCGCTCAACTCTGGCGCAGGATGAAGCGTCGATTGGGTGAATGAATAGGGCGCGCGTTCGACGGGTAGAGGGAGGCAAATCGCTGGATGTCTGCCGGATCAACGTCAACCGGTTCCATCGCCACCATCCACTCGACGTTTTCGGTGCACGGCGGCGTCGTCAGTGAGCCCTCATAAGTCCAATAGCCAAGCGAGGCTGGCAGAAGCCAGTTGGGATTCACCTCGTCGATCGTCACCTCCCCATTCGGCAGTTCGGGAAAGGCCGCAGCAAGGGCAGCAAAGCTGGCATTTGTCGCGCCGGGCGTTAAAAAGACGCCCAGCACGCCCAGAGTACCACTTTGCGTGTCCTTGTGAACGAAATGCACCTCCATCGGGAAGCTCTTGCCCGCCACGTGATGTTCGCTTGGCGCATGGAAATGGAACTGTACCAGTTCGTAGACACGATCGCTGCGGGTCAGCGTGCTGCCTTGTGGCATATTGATTTGAATGGTGTGGCCGTTGTTCACCATATTGCCGCCGCCCTTGTGCCAGCCGATGGCGATATGCGGGATATCCGCCTTGACCGCGCTGTTGATATTGATCGGCGATTGCTGCGTGCCGGCAGAGCATACGAAATTTTCCTTATCCAGATCAGCCCAGTGCTCCGGTCCGACCGGACCGGTGTACCCCCAATGGGCACTGGTCGCTTGGGCGGCTTGAACGCAAATCCGGCATGCGCCGAGCGCAACCAACCCTTTGATCAGGTGACGACGATACATATTACTTTTGCTCCTCTTGCGAACTGATGTTGGTGGCTGCCCTAATGGACGCGTGATGGCCAATCGGCGCGGCCAGTATTGTCCTTTGCAACTGATAGATGCCCGCATGCCTTGGCGTGCTTTCATAAGTGCGGCTGCCGTTTCTCGGCTGGCCGGCTTCTGCAGCCCGCAACGGGAGCAGTTTCAACCAGCTAAACGATAAAAAATTTGAGCAGACCAGCGCTTGACCCCCGCCGCAAAGGCACAGGCGAAGGTGATCACTGCGCGGCTGCCGTTCGCGCCGGAGGCCGCATCGCTATACTTTACACTCGCTGCCCAAGGAGACGCAGGCGACCCTAATACGTTTTCATCGCTACTCCCGACGCAGCCGACCCACGCCACGAAAACGTTGCTATATTTCACGTTGGGCCAGTGAGGAAATCGATCTTCTTTATGGAAGGCATTTGCGCAATGGATGCATTCCCATGCTGACAGTCGTGCGTCAGGCCGGACAATGAGATACATCGATAAGAGCTGGACAAGGATGAGGGGATGACGTGCTTGCGACGGAGCAGGTGGGGCGAGAAGGCCAGTTCTTGCGGATTTCAACTTTGCGTGACGACAGCTCATCGGAGTCAAGGTGACACACGCCGGCAGCGGGGTGTCCGGGCGGTTTCCAGCCGCACAATCGCGAGACCGCTGACGCGAACAAAGCTCGGCTGTACTCGGCACGCGAAGAGAGCCTGCCAAGCCGTTGGAGCCCGGCCTTCCGGTGCGACGCAAGCCGCAGACTAGACCGCCCTCTTGTTACCCCAAAGCAGAACGTGCAGCTGCGGCAACACGCGGGCTTCGAACCACCTGTCGCTAGTCACCCTTTCGACAAGCCATTCCATTCGCATCATTATTCCGTCCAAGTCGACAGAGGCGTCTTCACTGCCAGGGCGCGGCGGCGTGTGATTGCCGGGTTGCAGATAGATCGGAAGGTGCGGATATCTCGCCGCGACTTCTTTGGCGTAGGCATAGTCACTCTCGTCGAAAACGACGAGCTTGAGCACGATTTGCGGCTTCTCTTGCGCCGCTTCGAGGCATGCATCAAACGCAGCCCAACGGGTGGTCATCTCGCTGGACGGCGGCTTTGGGCTAAGGGTCAGCACGTCAAGATCCGCAAACCACTCCCTCACCACGGAACCCTGCGTTTCCAGTGCAAAACGATAGCCCTCGCGATGGCCGCGTTCTATGAGGGGACCGAACGGCTGAATGGCCGGGTTGCCGCCTGACAAGGAGACCATAACCGGCCTGCCGCCGGAAAGCGCATGGACGGTTTGCCACACGGCATCGATCGGCATCGGTAGCCATTCATGGCGATACTGATTGTCCACCGCGTGAAGGCTGTCGCACCATGAACAGCGATAATCACATCCGCCGGTTCTGATGAACACCGTCGGCAAGCCGATGAGCACGCCCTCGCCCTGGATAGTCGGCCCGAATATCTCGCTCACACGGATTGCGGGATGCATGTCGGTCACGGACGGTATTCCGCCCAAGTTTTCGGTGTTTCGCTAACGCGCACGGCCGCGGTCTGCGGCAGACGTGCCTTGCACCATTCATAGAAATGTCTGGCCAGGCATTCCGCCGTGACCTTCTCATGTCCCAGCACGTCGTTGAGGTGCCGATGGTCGAAGCTCTCGTCAATGTAGCGTTTGAGCGGCGCCAGATCGTGATAGTCGCGCACGAAGCCGTGGGCGTCCAGTTCCTTGGCCGACAGCTCCACTACGACGACATAGTTATGCCCGTGCAGGCGCGCGCATTGATGGTTGGGAGGCAAGGAGGTGAGCTGATGCGAGGCCGAGAAGTGGAATTCCTTGGTGATGTGGAACATTACGCGCGCCTCCTGCGCAGCGCCTCAAGCCAGAAATCGGCGTCCTCGTAGTCGGTGGGATCAGCGTGCCCGGCGAGATGGAACGCTTCGCGCCGCTCGACGCAGGTCCCGCATCGTCCGCAGTGACGCACGCCGCCCTTGTAACAGGACCAGGTCTCAGCAAACGGGGTGCCGTATCTTGCGCCATCCGCAACAATGTCAGCTTTTCCGAGATTCACATACGGTGCATAGAGGCGTATCTGCGCATAGCCGTCGAGCGCGCGGTCTTGCATTGTCTGGAAAGCTTCAATGAAGGCCGGACGGCAATCGGGATAGATGAAATGGTCCCCACCATGCACGGCCGCCGCCACCGCTTCGGCGCTGTGGGCGGCGGCGAGACCGAAGGCGATTGCCAACATGATGGCATTGCGGTTCGGCACCACCG
>NZ_RZRY01000486.1:0-4858 GCF_003998035.1 Mesorhizobium sp. M2A.F.Ca.ET.039.01.1.1
AATCAATACGTTACTGGCTGGTTCGCCAATCCGTTTCCTTCGTATTCTCTCGTATGGTCTGGCGAACCTGAGGATCACGAGGAGGGCTAATTCAATCCAATCGGGTCAGCCGTCACCTGCCAAGAAAGCGGCACTGATTGCTTTGTTGACCTGATATCAATGCGACTGGTTTGGGGCCGTTAGCGGAACTCCGGTTTAGCGATGATTGAGCTATGAAGCGGACCTTCCAGCCAGCATATTCTCGACGCTTCGCAAGCTGCAAACCTCACCTCAACGGCCTCAACGGCTGGGACATAACGGCGCGGAGCTATTCGCCATTGGTGCCATTTATCTTGGGGAATAGGAATTCGAGACTGCTGATCCGATGCGCAGAGCTGTTTAGCCGGCCACGTCCAGAATGCCTTGGTTCTTCCGTTTTGCCAGCAGTTGCGTCAGCCAATCCGGATCCATTGCCGGCACGGAAGAGAGAAGCCGTTCTGTGTAGGCAACCTGAGGTGATGTCAGGATCTCGGTTTTCGAACCGTGCTCCACCACCTTGCCTTGGTGCATGACGACGACCTCGTCCGCGATTGCCCTTACTGTCGCGATATCATGGGTGATAAAGATGTAGCTGACGCCGAGTTCGCTCTGTAGGCGTATCAGAAGCTTCAAGATTTCTTCTTGCACAACTTGATCCAGTGCCGAGGTGACCTCGTCACAGATGATGAGCTCGGGATTCGCAGCGAGCGCGCGCGCAATACAGATCCGCTGTTTCTGGCCTCCCGACAATTCACCGGGCAGCCTATCAAGGAAACTTTCGTCCATCTCGATCATATGCATGAGTTCGCCGATCCGGCGGTCGCGCTGCTCCCCTTTTAGGCCTAAATAGAACTCAAGCGGACGCGCGATTATGTCCTCTACAGTCTGGCGAGGGTTAAGCGCGCTGTCCGGCGACTGATAGATCATCTGAATACGCCGCAGCAGATCTTTCGAGCGTTGCTTTAAGGACAGGGGAAGCGGCTGGGCGTCAAATGAGATCGAGCCCGAAATAGCGGGCAGCAAACCGGTAACGACGCGGGCGAGCGTCGATTTCCCAGACCCTGATTCGCCCACCAACGCTACCGTTCGGCCACGCGGAACCTTGATGGACACGTCCACCAGCACCTTAACCCTTCCAGCATAAGCGGCGGTTACATTGTCGATGATCAGTAAATGGTCCCGGGCCTCAATCTCTGGCTTGGCGAGCTTTCGCACAGCCCAGAGCGTCCGAGTGTATTCCTGGGTGGGGGCTGCAAGCATCTGCCGTGTGCCCGCTTCCTCGACAGTTTGTCCGTGGCGCAGGACCATGATCCGGTCTGCCATCTGCGCCACTACGGCCAGATCGTGCGTCACGTATATCGCCGCAGTGTTGAAATCTTCAACAATACTGCGGATTGACGCTAGAACCTCGACTTGAGTCGTCACATCGAGCGCAGTTGTCGGCTCGTCGAACACAATCAAGTCGGGCCGGCACGCCATAGCCATGGCGGTCATGGCTCGCTGTAATTGGCCGCCGGATACCTGATGCGGATACCGGAAACCTATAGTCTCAGGCTCTGGAAGTTGGAGCCGTTTATAAAGCTCCACAGCATCACGGTTGGCCTCACCTCGGCTGGCGATCCCGTGCGCAACCGCCGTTTCAACGGTCTGATCGAGGAGCCGGTGAGCCGGGTTGAACCAGGCAGCTGCGCTTTGCGCCACATAGGCAATACGGGAGCCCCGGAGGCGCCGACGGCGTGCTTCGCTCATTGACAAAAGATCGGCGCCATCGAAGGCCACGGAGCCTTGGGTAATACGGCATCCTGGCTTGGCATATCCCATTGCAGCAAGGCCGATAGTCGACTTTCCGGCGCCGGATTCGCCGATTAGTCCAAGCACTTCTCCGCGTTTGAGTGAGAAATCAACGCCGCGCACGATCGGGTGCCAGCGCTCGCCGGAAAAGCCTTCAACGTGAAGATTGCGGACCGTGAGAAGATCTGTCCCCCTTTCGCGCGCGATAACATTGCTACTTTTCATCACGCAGTCCGCTCGTTGAATGCAAAAACCAGTCTACGACGAAGTTCACCGCTACTGTGAGGAGGGCAATGGCGCCCGCCGGCAGAAGCGGCGTGACATCGCCATAGGTAATCAGCGTCGCGTTTTCCCGCACCATCGATCCCCAATCGGCGGATGGCGGCTGTATGCCGACGCCCAGGAACGACAATGCTGCAATGGTTAGGAAAACAAAACAAAATCGCAGACCAAACTCCGCAATGAGCGGCGGCAGAACATTGGGCAGGATTTCCTTGCGGAGAATCCATGCGGGGCCTTCGCCCCGCAGCTGCGCGACCTCGACATATTCCATCACCACCACGTTCAGGCCAACTGCTCGCGCCAGACGGAACACGCGCGTCGAATCGAGCAGAGCTATGATCAAGATGAGGCTGGCCATTGAGGAGCCGAAAATCGAAAGCAGCATCAGTGCGAATATCAGGCTCGGAATCGACATCAACACGTCCACGGCGCGTGACAATAGCTGATCCAGCCAGCCCCGGTACATTGCAGCGAGAAGGCCGAGCGTCACACCCGCTGCGAAGGATAAAATAGTTGTGATGAAGGCGATGCCGATCGTGTTGCGGGCTCCGTAGATCAGTCGTGTAAGCATGTCGCGACCGAGTTGGTCGGTGCCGAACGTAAACTCGTGGCTCCAGGGCGCGAATGCCTCGCTAAAGACCTGCGTTTCTCGATATGGTGCGATCAGAGGCGCAAATAACGCGACGATAATGTAGCAGAGGATCACACCCATACCGAACCAGGCGCTGAGTGGGGCCTTTTTCAGCGCTATCCTCATGCGAGATCGGCGCGTCCGCCTCACCCTACGCGCTCTGGTGGTCTGGATCACAGGCTCTGCACTTGTCATCGTGGGTGCAACAGTCTCGGGTTGGTTGCGATGGAGATGATATCGGCGATCAGGTTGAGCAGGATGTAGGCTGCGGCGAACACAAGCGCGCAGGCTTGAACGACCGGTACGTCTCTTGACCTCACGGCGTCGACCATCAGTTGCCCGACGCCGGGATAGACGAACACCACCTCGACAATCACGACGCCGACGATGAGATAGGCAAGATTGAAGGCCACTACCGTCACAATCGGGGCCCAGGCATTTGGCAAAGCGTGCCGGACGACGACAACCATTGGCCCCATTCCCTTCAATCGGGCCATGTCGATATAGGGGCTTGAAAGCATGTTGAGAATAGCCGCGCGCGTCATTCGCATCATGTGAGCAACGATGACAAGCGTGAGGGTGATGGACGGCAGAGCGGCACGCCAGACGTGGTCCCAGAAAGGGGTCTCGTCGTTGATATTGGCCAGCGTTGGGAACTTCGGTACGACGTTAAGGGTCCAGTTGATCGAAATCGCCAGCCAGGCTGGTAAAGACCGGGCGAATTCGGTGCCCGCAAACGTATCGCGCGAGATAACCAGGAAGGCGAGCATGTAGGCCACGAAAAATTCCGGGAACGAAATGGTCGTAAGTGTTACCGTGTTTACAACCCGATCGAACCAGCTGTTGCGATATAGGGCTGCGACAATCCCCAACCCCAACGCCAGCGGCACCGCGATGAGAGCGGTCATGACCGCCAGGAACATGGTGTTGTAGAGACGAGGCGCGATGATCTCCGCCACGGTGCGCCGGTAACCTGTTCGGCTGGCGAAGGAGGATCCAAAGTCGCCCTTTACCATCTTGCCAACCCAGCTGAAGTAACGCTCGACTGGCGGGCGATCGAGGCCGATCTCGTGTTGAAGGGCCGCGACTGTTTCCGGGGTGGCAGATTGACCGAGCGTTGCCTTGGCGAAGTCGCCGGGCAGCATTGCGACCGCCGAAAAGATGATGATCGAAACAATGAACAGGGTAATCAGGCCGAGACCTAACCGCTGTAGAACCGTTTTGGCGACCGAATTCAAACGCATGCGCGCATTCCCAAGATTGCGCCGTCCGCAGGGCGAGCGACGCAGTTGGCAAACACCCTACGCCTCCGCCATCCACCAGCGCTCAGCCATCTTCAGTCCGTCATTTTCCCAATTGGGCGCCACATCGCCATGTCCTAGTTTCTTGGATTTGGCGCTTACGAAGTTGTTAAATACCAGCACGATGCTCCCGCCATCGTCATGGGTCAGCTGCTGCATTTCGCCATACATGTCGGCCCGCTTGGCCTCATCCGTCTCGGCTCGCGCCTGAACAAGCAATTCGTTGAAACGAGGATTCTTCCAGAATGACTCGTTCCAGCTGGATTCCGCTGCGAAGGCTTGTGTGAACATCCAGTCGGCTGTCGCGCGACCACTCCAATAGGAAGCGCACCACGGCTTCTTGAGCCAGATATTGTCCCAATAGGCGTCCTCGGCCTCGCGTACCACATTCACGTCGATGCCGCACTGTGCGGCCGTCTCGCGAATGAGCGCCGCTGCGTCAACCGCACCTGCGAAAGCGGCATCGGCGACCGAGAGATCAACCTTCAGTTTTTCCATTCCCGCCTTCTTCAGATAGTGGCGGGCTTTTTCGGGATCGAAACGGTGTTGCGGCTCCGGGTTCTTGTAAAACTTGATCGCCGGCGCGATCGGATTGTCATTGGCAACGGTTGCGTGTCCGAGGAAAATCTTGTCGGCTATCTCTTGACGGTTGATCGCCCATTTCATTGCCATGCGCACATCCGGATTGTCGAAAGGCGCCATAGTGACGTTCATCGGCAAGGTATAGTGGCCGTAGCCGGTGACTTCGATGATCTCGATTTTTGGGTTGCGCTTCAACATGCCGAGTGTCTTCAGATCGGCGCGGCCAATGTAATCCACTTCCCCGGTTGAGAGG
>NZ_RZRY01000487.1:0-4850 GCF_003998035.1 Mesorhizobium sp. M2A.F.Ca.ET.039.01.1.1
GGTCGGCGAAGACCTGCCGGTCATGCCGATCGACCATCCGCTGACCTTCTTCGGCCCTTACAACGAGTTCGCCGGCACCGGCAAGGAGATCGGCTGGCCGCTGCTGCGCGACCAGGGCAACTCGGCCTATATGCGCGACACCGGCGATCCGAAGACCGCCGAGGGCGGGCAGATCGAATGGGGTTATTACGAGGAGACCAATCCGCGCCTGTGCCACCCGCGCGACCTGCTCGAAAAGCATGAGGCGCGGCTGTCGCCGTCGCAGCGCGACCTCGACATGGAGCAGATCATGGCGCCGCTGGAGCGCGCCATGGAACTGACGCCGATCCTCGGCGAATTGGGTTACAATGAAGGCCATTCCTTCAACGGCTTGCTGCAGGTGACCACCGATGGTGGCCCGTCCATGGGCGAAAGCCAGAAGGTGAGGGGCCTGTGGTACGCCGTCGCCATCTGGGTCAAGGACGGCCCCGGCATGGGCAAGCTGATCGCCGACTGGATGACCGACGGCCGCACCGCGATCGACCATCACCAGATCGACTATTCGCGCTTCTACCCGCACCAGACGCAGGAACAGTTCATCTGGGATCGCTGCACCGAGACGGCGATGAAGGTCTACAATCCAGCGGTGCATCCGCGCGAGCCCTTCTCCAAGGGCCGCAACATCCGCCGCTCGCCTTTCTGGGAGCGCGAGAAGGAACTCGGCGGCTATTTCATGGAGCTGGGCGGCTGGGAGCGCGCGCACGGCTACGCCGCCAACGAGCATCTCCTGGAGAAATACGGCAACCGCGTGCCGGTGCGCGAGAACATATGGGACAACCGCCATTTCTGGCGCGTCTCCAATGCCGAGCATCTGGCGATGAGCGAGGATTGCGGCATCGTCAACCTGTCGCATTTCTCGATGTATGACGTCGAAGGGCCCGACCATGTCGCGCTGCTGGAATGGCTGTGCGCGGCCAAGATCGGCGGCGACAACAATATCGGCAAGGGCATCTACACCCACTTCCTCGACGAGGAAGGCATGGTGCGCGCAGACTTCACCGTCATCCGCATGGCCGATCGCTGCCGCGTGATCGACGGCGCCGATGCCGGTCCGCGCGACTTCCGCTACATGCAACGCACCGCGCAGGACAAAGGTTTTGACGTCACCGTCACCGACGTGACGGAAAAATACGTCACCATCGGTATCTGGGGGCCGAATGCCCGCACGACCTTGCAGAAGGTGGTCGAGGATCCGAATGGCCTGACGCCGGAGAATTTCCCCTTCGCGGCGATCAAGCCGATCCGGATCGGCGGCAAGGATGTGACCGCCTTCCGCATCTCCTATGTCGGCGAGCAGGGCTGGGAGTTGCATATGCGCTACGAGGACGGGCTCGCCGTCTGGGACGCGCTGCGCTCTACCGGCGTCATGCCGTTCGGCGTCGAGACCTACGCCAACACGCGCCGCATGGAAAAAAGCCTACGCCTCCAGAACGCCGATCTGCTGACCGAATACAATCTGCTCGAGGCCGACCTTGCCCGTCCGAAGGTCAAGGACAACGACTTCTGCGGCAAAGCCAAGCATCTGGAGTATCGCGCCCGTGAGCATCAGCCGGCTATGCTGTGCACGCTGGTGATGACCGAGAACACCGATTCCAAGGGCGTGGCCCGCTACCCGGTCGGCACCATGCCTGTGCAGGATCCCGCGAGCGGCGAGACGCTGGTCGACGAGCTCGGCCGCCGCTCCTTCACCACTTCGGTCGCCTATGGCCCGACGATCGGCAAGAACATCGCGCTTGCCTATCTGCCCTGGGCGTACTGCCAGGAAGGCTGCAAGCTGCAGGTCGAGTATTTTGGCGAGACCTATCCGGTCGAGGTGGCGGGAGTCGGTTACAAGCCGCTCTACGACCCGGAGAACCTCAAGCCGAGGAGCTGATGGTCGCGGACCAAGAAAGATGCAAAGCCCGGCTCCGGTCGGGCTTTTGCTTTTGTGCGGGCCGTGATTCTCGGGTAGCGTTGCTCCGGGCGGAGTAAGCAGGTTTGCAACGGTTCGGTTGGGACAGGAAGAACGACGCATTCGTCTTCGTGATGAAGGGGAACATTCCCGTTCATGTCAGCTGGACCTTTGCCATTCCAGCCGTCCTGCCGTTCGTACATGAATGGTCGAGGCATCCCAGGCTCGCCCTGATCCATACGGCCATATTCGCCGCGCTCCTGTTCCTGTCGGTGTTTCTGCATGAACTTGCCCATGTCTGGGCAGCGCGACGGCGCGGCATCGGCACCCAACGGATAGACCTGTACCTGTTCGGCGGATTTGCCTGGTTCAAGCCCGGCGCGGCTTCGCCCTATGGCTGGGCATGGATCGCGTTTGCCGGGCCGTTGGTGAACATCGTCCTGGTGGCGGGCTTTGCCGCTGCCTATTACCTTCTTGCCCGGCCCTTGTTGCCTGTCGATCCGGACGGTCATTTCAGTTCGCCGCCGAGACTGGACACGCTTCTTGAGTGGACGCTTTGGCTTGGCGCATTGGTGAATGCGGCCTTGGCCATTCTCAACCTCCTTCCGGGCCATTCCGCTTGATGGCGGGGCGATCGCCAGGCATCTGCTTGCGCCGCGTTTCGGCGCGGATGCCGCCGTGCGGATCGTCGGCTTCTGCGGCGTCGTGCTTTCGATCCTGCGTTTCGCGGTCATTGTCCCTGCGGCCCTGGCCGGAATTCTGTTGTGGTTTCCGCCTTCCTTCAGGCCGAACTGGCGGGCGTTTCGCGCCGCCGGCAATAAGAAGCCCGTTCCGCAGCATCCGGCTTGATGTGCAGGGGGGCAGCGGCTTATGTGGCCTGATCAGAAGCCTGCGAAAGCCTACGCCCCATGCGCATCCTGTCCGACGCCTTCATTCCCGAGCTTCCCAATCACTATCACGGCAAGGTGCGCGAAAATTACGACCTGCCGGACGGACGCCGCATCATCATCGCCACCGATCGTTTGAGCGCGTTTGACATCATCCTGGCCTCGATCCCGTTCAAGGGCGAAGTGCTCACCCAGACGGCGCGCTACTGGTTCGAGGAAACCGCCGACATCTGTCCCAACCACGTGCTGGAATATCCCGACCCCAACGTCGTCGTCGGCACGCGGCTCGACATGCTGCCGGTCGAGATGGTCGTGCGTGGCTATCTGGCAGGCACGACCAGCACCTCTATCCTGACCAAGTATCGGAAAGGCGAAAGGAGCTTCTACGGCCACAGCTTTCCCGATGGGCTGCGCGACAATGAAAAGCTGCCGCAGGCGATCATCACGCCGACCAGCAAGGCCGCCCATGGCGGCCATGACGAGCCGCTGTCGGAGGCCGAGATTATTGACCAGGGGCTGCTCACGCAGGCGCAGTGGGATACGGTCTCGCGCTATGCGTTGCAGCTTTTCGCTCGCGGCCAGCAGCGCGCCGCCGAACGCGGCCTGATTCTCGCTGACACCAAATATGAATTCGGCACCGCGCCGGACGGCACCATCGTGCTGGCGGACGAAATCCATACGCCTGACAGCAGTCGCTATTGGATCGCTGCGAGTTATGACGAGGCGTTCGCAAGCGGCGGGCGCCCGCAGAGCTTCGACAAGGATTTCGTCCGCTCCTGGGTGTCAGCGCGGTGCGATCCCTACAAGGACCCGATCCCGCCAATTCCGGACGAGATCATCAACCAGGCCTCGGCGGTCTATATCCAGGCCTATGAAGCGATAACCGGCGCAAAATTCGTGCCCGACCTTTCCGGCGATACGGTGCTGGAGCGTATCCGTTCGAACATCGCGCGGTATTTCTAAAAGGCCCGGGCCGGCGGGATCCGATGCCCCGGATTCGCGGCTTTTGCGCGCGGCGATTTTCGCTTAACCTTCCGCCATGTCCGCTTATGCCCGCGCAAGGCATATCGTCTCAGGCAGCGCCGCCCTGGCGCTGGCGCTTTGGCTGACTCCTGCCGCGTCTCCCGCCGAGCCGGTCGATGTCGAGCTGGTGCTGGCGGTCGATGTCTCGCTTTCCATGTCACCGGCTGAGCTGGAGATCCAGCGTCATGGCTACGCGGCGGCGCTGATGCATGACAACGTGCTGAAGGCTATCGCCGACGGCGCCTATGGCAAGATCGCCGTCACCTATGTCGAATGGGCGGGCACGACCTGGCAGCGAGTCGTCGTGCCGTGGACCGTGATCGCCAACCGCGCCGACGCCGAGAGGTTCGTCGCGAAGCTCGAAGCCAACCCGCCGAACAGCGCCCGGCGCACCTCGATTTCCGGGGCGCTGAGCTTCGGCAGCGATCTGTTCGCAGAGAGCGGATTCCAGGGGACCAAGCGTGTCATCGATGTTTCCGGCGATGGGCCGAACAACCAGGGCGCGCCGGTCGATCTCACCCGCGACGAGGTGGTCAGGCAAGGCATCACCATCAACGGCCTGCCGCTGATGACGCGCGGCGGTTTCAGCGGCGCCTTCGACGTCGATAATCTGGACCGCTATTACAGCGACTGCGTCATCGGCGGACCGGGCGCCTTCATGATCCCGGTCAATGACTGGACGCAGTTTCCCGAAGCGATCCGCCGCAAGCTGGTGCTGGAGCTCGCCGGTTCGGCTTCACCGCAACGGGCGGCCGAAGGGGCCGCGCATCCGCCGGTCGTGCTCGCCGATAACAGGCCGGCCGCCGACTGCCAAGCCGGCGAAAAGATGTGGCGCAACCGCGGCTGGGGCATGCCGTGAGGGGAGGAGGAGCAGGCAACCGTTCAGGATGACGTTTCGTTGAAACGCCGCTTCATTGACAAGCCTTTTGGCGTCTGTGAGACAATTCGCGCTCACCACAAAAAGGGGAACCACAATGAACAGGACCACCATTTTCGCGGCAACGCTGACG
>NZ_RZRY01000488.1:0-4846 GCF_003998035.1 Mesorhizobium sp. M2A.F.Ca.ET.039.01.1.1
GATCAGTTGGCGGCGTCCTGCCGGCATGCGCGGCAGCCGGCCGCGCGGTCGCCGAGGCGTCCGCCCGGGCTTGCATCGTCATCATTGCAAACGGTCGGCGCGGCGCACGCCCGTCAGCTCAGTGCATGTACTCGACCATGCGGTCGTGGAAGCACTCGCATTTGTTGAGCGTGTCTTCGTCCTTGTAGTTCGTCTTGAGGTAGCCATAGGCCATGCCGCAGGCGACCTTGGCTTCCGACGCCCAGACGAAGGCGGGACGCGACGAGTTGATCCATTCCGGGCTGTTGGCGACGGCGACCGATTCGTCCATCAGCTTCACCACATGGTCCTTGAGCTCGACCATGTTGTCGGTCAGCACCAGGTCCGATGTGCCGACGGTGCGGCAATAATTCACCGCCGGCTCGCCGATGATGTCGGCGGCGAAGCCCGTCGACCCGGCCAAAAACAGCGCCGCGGCCGAGGCCAGCAATCGTGCGGAATGTCTCATGTAAGCCCCTCTTCGAATTGCGAATTCACGTTTCGCTAATGTCTAGCATGGAAGCGTGGCTTTGCGCCACGCCCCCGAGCCACCAAAGTTTGCGTCATCCAGACGATCGCATCGTCAGGTCACAGTCTCCGTATGGGTCGGCTGATTGTGATCATAGAGGATGCTGATTACAGAGCCGCTTGCAACTCCCGTCAACGAGGCCACCTCGACCATGCTTCCGCCAGCCGCCGTGCCATTGTTGTCAACCATCACATGAGCCGCGCCGCCCGAGAAGGTAACATCGATCGAGGAACCTGCCTGCGCATCGGTAGTCGGCGCGCCGGCACCTAGTGATTTGAGGAGATCAGACAGGTCAATAACATCCTGGCCGGGTGTGTAGTCCGCGATTACATCGGCCACGTGGACCGAAAGCTTGGATGGATCGATCACAAACGTATCGTTGCCCGAGCCGCCGGTGAGGTGATTGAAGCCCAGCCCACCGATCAGGATGTCGTTGCCAGCGGCACCGTCCAGGAAGTCGTTGCCTGCGCCGCCGACCAGCGTGTCATTGCCGCCGGTGCCAAGGAGATTGTCGTCTCCGGAAGTGCCCGCGATGGACTCGACCGTCAGCTGACTGCCTGCTGTGCCATCGATGTGGACATTGAAGGTCTGCGTCGAGACATCGCCGTCGCCATCCGTGATCGATACGTTGATGCCGTTGAAGTCCAGATCTGACGGCGGCGCTTCTGACTGCGAGCCGACCTCGACGCCGTTTAGACGGAATCCGCCGCTATTTGAGGCATCGCTGAGGACTTTGACCGCGTAAATGTCGTCGCCGACTACATAATTGGCGGTACCCGCGACAGCCGACCAGTTAAGCTGGCTGATCTGAATTACCTGGCCGGACGTCACGTTGAGCGTCACCTGGTCATAATGCGTGGCATCGGTGTAAACCAGGACGGTGATCTTGGCCGTCGACATGCCGCCCGTGTAGCCCTCGGTCGTGAACTTGAAATCGTCGACGCTATGGGGGGTCGTATTGTTACTATCGTTGACGAATGCGAATTTTATGGATTCACCGGGGTCATTTGTCTGGCCAGAACTCCCCTTGACCGCCCAGCCTTGGTTACTGGTGTTCACCAAATCGCCAGATTGGCCGGTGGGGGCAACGCCGTCATCGCCGGTCACAAGAATATTGAAGTCGGTGGCAGCGCCCAAGTCCACGATCAGTGAACCTGTCGGTCCCCCGGCTGTCGCTGAAGTCGCCGCGATTGGAGTAAAGACGACATCACCTGCCCGGTGCAGAACCTGCAGCGAGTCGGTGCCGTCGGCATTCAGCGTCAGGACGGCAGCGACATCGGAGCCGTCCATCAGGTTCAGCACGATCTGGGACGATGAACTCGAAGCAACTTGCACGTTCTGCCCCGTGGCAGAAATGCTGCCAAACCCGTCCGCTCCATACTGCCATTCGGCGAACTGACCGGTATAGGTTGTAGTCGCTGCCGGATTGAGTACCGACAAACTGACGATGCCGTCGTGATTACCGTCATTGACGAGGGTGTAAGCTGGCACGTCGTCGACGATGTCGACCAGGATGGTGCCGGTGGTGGTGTTGCCGTGAGCGTCGGTCACCGTATAGGTGAAGCTGTCCTTGTCCTGTTCGGTGGTGATGCCGTTGTTGGCGGTCGCGCCGTCATAGGTCTTGGTCAGCGTGTAGGTGTAGGTGCCGTCGGCGTTGAGCACCAGGTTGCCGTAGCTGCCGGTGGCCGATGAGTTGAGCGTGTAGGTATATGGTCCAGTGCCGCCGGCCGGCGTGATGGCGCCGTTGAAGATCTCGCTGTTGCCGGCCGCGTCGCTGCCCGCCGGCAAGCCCTTCTCATAGACCAGCGCGTCGGTGTCGGAGGCGGTGACGGTGACGTTGTTGACAGTGATGTCGAGCGTCACGGTCGAGGTGTCGCCGTCGCCGTCGGTGATGGTGTAGACGAAGTGATCGACCGCATTGGCGGTGACCGCGTTGGGGTTGGCTGTATAGGTGTAGGAGCCGTTGGCGTTGAGCACCAGCGTGCCGTACTGGCCCAAGATGCCGGCGCCGCCGAGATTGCCGCTCACCGGGTTGGAGACGTTCGAGCCGGTGGCCACGCCGGTCACCGCGCCGCCGGGTGCCGCGCCGTCGGCGCCAAGCACGTCCGCCGTTCCGTCGGTCAGCACGTTGCCCGAGACTTGCGAGCCTTCCGAGACGCTGTTGGAGTCGGCATGCGCCGTCGGCACGTCGTCGACAATATTGACGGAGAGCGTGCTGTTGGCGCTCTGGCCGTCAAGGTCGGTCAGAGTGACGTCGAAATTCTCGAACAGGCTGTTGGTGCCCTGAATGGCGGAATGCTCTTCATTATCGACGAGCGTGTAGGTGTAGGTGACCTCACCGGTGGCGGCATTGTAGGCCGTCACCTCCAGCGTGTTGCCTAGCGCCGTCGTGAAGGAACCGCCGGTAAACTGGCCATTGGTGATGAAGTCGTGTCCGCCGATGTTCAGCGAGGCAATGCCGTCGGGCGAGTGAATGGTGAAGGTGCCGCCCTGGGTGGTGCTTTCCTTTGAAGGGTCGGAGCCGGCTGACTCGCCGGGGCCGCGGCCGGCCAAGAGGTCGTCCTCGTTGACGACGACGTCGCCGCCGTTGGCTTCCGGCGTCAGGTCGCTGATCTCCGGGGTCGAATTGCCGATCGAGATCGTCAGCGTAGTGTGCGAGGTGTCGCCGTCGCCGTCCTTGATCGTATAGGTGAAGACGTCGTTGACGCCTCCCGGCGTGTTGGCGTCACGCACATAGGTGTAGGTGCCGTCGGCGTGGAGCGTCAGCTTGCCGTAGGCGCCCTGGACCTGCACGTCGAGCGTGCTCGCGTCGTCCAGATCGGCGTTTGTCGTGCCCTTGGCAACGCCGACGACCTTGGCCCCGTCCGCACCCTGGACGTCCTTGACGCCGTCCGTAGTGTTGCTGTCGCCCGCATCGGTGCCGCCGAGTAGCACATTGCCGGTCGCCGGGCCGAGCTGGCCTGCCGCCACGCTGTCGGTGTCGGCGACCGCCGTCGGCACGTCGTCGATGATGGCAACGGCAAACGTGGTGCTGGCCGTATCGCCGTCGGAATCGGTGACGGTGATGCTGAAATTGTCAGGAATCGTGTCGTTCTGGTCGTATCCGTCCGTATGTACAGGATGCGTGACCGATTCGGTGACGGTATAATTGTATTCGACGACCCCGGTGCTCGTGTTCAGCGAGACGATGGTGATGTAGCCAAACTGGCCCTGGATCTGCTGTCCGACGGCGGTGACGGCAACGCCGTTGATGACGATCGATCCGATGCCGTCCGGCGCGTCGATGGTGATCGTTCCATTGCTTGACGTTTCCGCGTCGCTCGGCGCGTCGCTGCCCGGCGACTGTTGCGGCCCACCGTTCAAGCCGGTTTCGCTGGCCGCCTCGGTCGGGCTGAGCAGCGACACCGCTACGACGGAAATGCCCCTGTCGACGAGCCCCGGGAACAGCTCGCGATGCTCGGGCTGGCCGAACTGCAATGCGGTGGGCGGCAACAACGCCGTCAGGCCGAAGCCGTCGCCGATACCGCCGGGAGGTACCGAAAAGTTTCCGCCCGCGCTACCTGGCGCGCCATTTCCGCCGGCCGAGATCGAGCCGTCGGCGCCGAAGGCGACATCGACATGGCTTGTCTCCAGCGCGGCGATGAGCGCGACGCGCGGCACCTCGACATCGCCGAGGATGAAGGTCGGCACGTTGAGTGCGCCGTCCTTGATGACGATCTCGGATCCGTCGGGCTGCACCAGCACCAGATTGTGTCCGTCGACCTTGATGTTGTCGATCGAGACATTGGCCGGGAGCTTCACGACATTGCCGGCTTCGGCGTGATATTCATGCGGCACGTTCGCGGCCGCGGCATTCGTCGCCGGCGCGTTTGCGGCCGGTGCGTTTCCTTGGACGGCATTGGAAGCCGGAGCGTTCGAGGCAGGCGCATTCGCATCGGCTGCCGGCTGGTTCGCTGCCGGCGCATTGGCCGCGCCCTGCGTCGGCGCGCCGCTGCCGACATCGACCGGCACGGGCTCGCTCGCCGCCTGGCCGGTGGTCGCCTGCGCCACCTGGACACCCGTCGAGTTATGGTTTTCAGCGGCGCTGCTGTGCTCGTCCCAGGAATTTGAAACGGCGTCGAATTCGATATTGGTCGTCATAGCTCAAGCCCCTCCGGCATTTCCCGGCAAGAGACATGTGAGGCCCGGACTTTGCAACAGACCTTCCATCTATTTCATATATCCAAATATGTAGAGAATCGCATTTTTTACACTTGGTAAATTGCGATGATATATCCAGTTATGCACGATCCTAAGCCT
>NZ_RZRY01000489.1:0-4846 GCF_003998035.1 Mesorhizobium sp. M2A.F.Ca.ET.039.01.1.1
GGACCTCGACCAGCTCGCGGAATCGGCGGCGAAGTTCGGCCTGGATCTGAAGAAGCCGCTCGACCAGCGCATGGCGCGGCTCGACCACCTCAACGTGACCTTCCATGCCAAGCTCGGCACGCAGGGGCAGCGCGTTGAGCGCATCAGGCGGCTCGCGCAAGAACTGGCCCCGATCGTCGGCGCTGATAGCGCTTTGGTCGCCCGCGCGGCCGTGCTCGCCAAGGCCGATCTGCAGACCGAGGTGGTAGGCGAGTTCCCCGAACTGCAAGGGGCCATGGGTCGCAAATACGCGCTTCTGCAGGGCGAGGATGCATCCGTAGCCGCGGCCGCCGAGGAACACTACAAGCCGCAGGGTCCTTCCGACCGCGTGCCGACCGATCCGGTGTCGGTTGCCGTCGCGCTTGCCGACAAGCTCGATACGCTGACCGGCTTCTGGGCGATCGATGAAAAGCCTACGGGCAGCAAGGATCCGTTCGCTCTGCGCCGAGCAGCACTTGGCGTGGTCAGGATCCTTATAGAGAACCGTATCCGTCTGGCGTTGACGTCCCTCTTCGCCAAGGCCTTCGCGAACTTCAAAGGCGGCACAGATCAGTCGTCCGATCTCCTCGCCTTCTTCCACGATCGCCTGAAGGTCTATCTGCGTGAAAGCGGTGCACGCCATGACTTGATCGATGCCGTGCTGTCAGCGGGTTCGCGCCCAATCTCTCCCCTTGTGGGGGCGATGTCGGCGAAGCCGACAGAGGGGGGCGCTGTCCCGCCGGCCTCACATTCTGTCGCGCCCCCCTCTGCCCTGCCGGGCATCTCCCCCACAAGGGGGGAGATCGGCCAATCGCCGAACGACGATCTCCTTCAGATCGTGCGTCGCGTCGAGGCGCTGGGCTCCTTGCTCGACACCGACGAGGGCAAGAACCTGCTCGCCGGCACCAAGCGCGCCGCCAACATCCTGGCCGCCGAAGAGAAGAAGAAAACGCTGGTCGCCGAGACCGTTGAGCCGGCTCTGTTCCGCGAAGACGCGGAAAAGAAGCTCTATGCCGCGGTGAATCAGGCCGAGAAGGAAGCCGGCCAAGCGATTCAAAACGAAGATTTTTCCGCCGCCATGCTGGCGCTTAGCGTGTTGCGCGAACCGGTTGATTCATTTTTTGAAGGCGTTCTCGTGAATGATGAGGACCAGGCCGTGCGCGCCAACCGCCTGGCGCTGCTTGCCCGCATCCGCGCCGCCACCGACCAGGTCGCGGATTTTTCAAAAATCGTCGGCTGACGGCTCGAAACGTCGCACATTTGGACCTACCCGCATCCGCTAGGATGCGGGTAGGCTTCAACAATTTTGCGCTCGAAAATTAGTACCCCGGAGCCGGCTTACAGTCATACGGCGATGACCTCCGCGTGGGAGAACCGATGCATGTCGCCCGGAACTGCGCAGCGGTTCCGGGACAACGACATGCATCAGACAAAAGACGTTCCCCAAACACGGAGGCATGCCATGAATTCCGTTGACGATATCGACCTGATTGAAGAGACCCCGGCCGCCGCCGAGGCCGTCGAACCCGCTTCCGACGACATCCTCGACCATGCTGCCGCCGCGGCGGTCGAAGCCACGGACCTGTCCGAGTACGATGAGGAAGACCGCGAGGATGAAGACGGCGACGACGAAGACGACGATAAGGAAGAAGCGGCCTGAGCCGTCTGCAGTCGTTTGAAGAATGAAGGGCGGCGCGTTTCGCGTCGCCCCTTTTCGTCAGGCTAGCCGGATCAGCCTTCCAGGGAGAATCGCCCCGTCGATCAGGAAGATTGACGCCTCAATCTTCCACGATGCTGACGCGCACGCTGTCGGAAAAGACATCCACCTCGATCAGCGGCTCGCCATTGACGATGGCGCGCCTTGTCGCGCTGCCCATGGCGCCGCCGCGTTCCAGCATGCGCTGCAGGTCGGCGCGCGAGCCGTCGCTGCGGAACCAGGGATCGCCCTGGTCGTCGCTGTCGCGCCGATGGAACTTGTGCCAATTGGCGCGGTCCTGCCGCACCATCTGCGCCGCGCTGCTCAGCGGATAGCCGTCGCTGGCGCGGTGATCGCGATCGGAAATCCGCGCGACGTAAGAGCCGAGCATGTCGTCGGCTCGCGCCGAACCCGTCACCAGTGTCGCCGCCACCACCAGTCCGGCAACGGCCATTGCTTTCGAAACGGTCATGAAATCCCCCTTTTTGAAACGTCAGCGCCATCGTGCCCGATCCCGATGACGGGGATCGAGCCAAGCGGTTAGCACATTGAAGCGGTATTGAGTGTGATCTACATCGCCTTGCCGACGCGCGGCAGCGGCTGGGCATTTTTCGGCTGCGCGCCGCCCGACGCATTGGCTGTCGCGGTGGGCTGGCTGCCGGCCTTGTCGTTGCCCTTCGAAGCGGAGGCGGTGCCGTTGGCAGGCGTTGCCGGCGAAGTGCCGTTTGCCGGCGCGGCCGCGGTTGTGGTTGCCGGTGCCGTGGGCTTCGCCGCCGCGGGCGTTGCGAAGGCGCCGCCGACAATGCCGCCGCGGATGATCATCGGCGCCGGCTGATGCCCGGACTTTTCGGGAATAGCCGCGACCTTTTCGTCGGTGACGGCGGGCACGGGATCGCCCAGCGCAATCATCGATGGCGCGGAGAGCGCCGACAGCTTGGCCGGATCGATCGCGTCCAGCCTGACCACCGAAGGCGTCGACGTCGAGGGTCCGACTACGACGATCGACGACGCCTGCGCCGCGCCGTTCATTGCCAAAAGGCCGATGCCGAACGCTCCGAGCAAACGCATTACAAAAACTCCCCAGCCGGTAACCACCGGTCCGCACCTTAAGGCCGGCAAATTGAAGCGGGCTTGCGCGGAAACTTAACATTTTAGGGATTGATAAATCGCCAATGCCCGCCCTTGCCCGATGGAAGCCGTCGTATTACGGGACCGGCATGTTTGAGACTGGTGGCAAATTTGGCTGAGATATTGGCGGTTGGCGAGGCGCTTGAGCGGGCTTTGGCGTTGCTTAAAGCCGGCGACGTCGTCGCCATCCCGACCGAGACGGTTTACGGCCTGGCTGGCGATGCCACCAACGGCGTTGCCGTGGCGCGCATTTTCGAGGCGAAGGGCCGGCCGCGCTTCAACCCGCTGATCGCCCATGTCGCCGATCGCGCGATGGCGGACCACATTGCCGGCTTCGACCCGCTCTCGGCAAAACTCGCGCAAGCCTTCTGGCCCGGCCCGCTGACGCTGGTGCTGCCGCAGCGCGCGGACAATGGCATCCATCCGCTGGTCACCGCGGGGCTGGATACGATCGCGCTGCGCATGCCGCGCGGGTTCGGCGGCGAGCTGATCGCGCGGCTCGGCCGGCCGCTTGCCGCCCCCAGCGCCAATTCCTCAGGCAGGATTTCCGGCACGACGGCGCAGGCGGTCGCCGCCGATCTCGGCGACAGGATCAAGCTGGTCGTGGATGGAGGCGCGACGCCCGTCGGACTGGAATCGACCATCCTCAAGGTCGAGGACGGCAAATTGCGGCTGCTCAGGCCGGGCGGCATCGGCGCCGAGGAGATCGAGGCCGCCGCCGGCGCGAAACTGGTGCGCGGCGCTACCGGCATCGAGGCGCCGGGCATGCTTGCCTCGCATTACGCGCCGGGTGCGGCGATGCGGCTCAATGTTCAACAGATCGTGAGGGGCGAAGCATTGCTTGCCTTCGGCCGCAACCGCGCCGAGGGCTGGCAGAATGCGGCTGCTATGCGCAATCTCTCCGAGGCCGGCGACCTGCGCGAGGCGGCCAGCAACCTTTTTGCCGCCATGCAGGCGCTCGACCGCAGCGGCGCCGCCACCATCGCCGTCGAGCCGATCCCTTTCGAGGGGCTGGGCGAGGCGATCAACGACCGGCTCGCGCGCGCCGCTGCCCCCCGTGACAAGCAGGCCTGAGCGCCATAGGTTCTTGCCGCCATGAACGATCAGCCCTTCGACCTCGACCCTGCCGTCATCGACCGCTTCGCGGCAATCGTCGGCGACAAATATGCCTTGCGCGACCAGGCCGACATCGCGCCCTACATCACCGAGCGGCGCGGCCTCTGGCATGGCCGCACGTCGCTGGTGCTGAGGCCCGCCAGCGTCGAGGAAGTGAGCCGCATCATGCGGCTTGCGACCGAGACTGGTACGCCGATCGTGCCGCAGAGCGGCAACACCGGGCTGGTCGGCGCGCAGGTGCCGGACAAATCCGGTCACGACATCGTGCTGTCGCTGTCGCGGCTGAACCGCATCCGCGAGATCGATGTCTTGTCGAACACGGTGACCGTCGAGGCCGGCGTCATCCTGCAGACGCTGCAGGAGGCGGCCGACGCCGCCGACCGGCTCTTTCCGCTCTCGCTCGCCGCGCAAGGCTCCTGCCAGATCGGCGGCAATCTCTCCTCCAATGCTGGCGGCACGGGCGTGCTTGCCTATGGCAATGCGCGCGAGCTCTGTCTCGGCGTCGAGGTGGTGCTGCCGACCGGCGAGGTGTTCGACGACCTGCGCAAATTGAAGAAGGACAACACCGGCTACGATCTGAAGAACCTCTTCGTCGGCGCCGAAGGCACGCTCGGCGTCATCACCGCCGCGGTGCTGAAACTGTTCCCGAAGCCGAAGGGCAGGGAGGTCGCTTTTGCCGGCCTGCCGTCGTCCCCGAAAGACGCGCTTTCGCTGTTCACGCTGGCGATGGACCGCGCCGGAGCTTCGCTCACAGCTTTCGAGCTGATCGCCAGAAGGCCTTATGATTTCACGCTGAAGCACGGGCAAGGCATCACGCGGCCGCTGGCCGACGACTGGCCGTGGTATGTGCTGATGCAGATTTCGTCCGGACGCTCCGAGGCGGACGGC
>NZ_RZRY01000048.1:0-18078 GCF_003998035.1 Mesorhizobium sp. M2A.F.Ca.ET.039.01.1.1
GGATAGAGGGAGGCAAGCATGGCTCAGGAACGCGGATCGGCCGTCGCACCATGCTGCTCAATGCCCGCAAGGTGCTTTACGACCATAGTTCGGCCATCACCATCCTTCTCGCCTTCAATGACATAACGGCCCGTCGTATCATCGAGCGGGAGAAGGAAGAACTGCTCGGTCGCACCGAAGACCTGCTTCGGCAGAAAGACGTCCTGCTGCGCGAGATGGAGCATCGGGTTGCCAACAGCCTGCAGATCATTGCCTCGATCCTGTTGCTGAAGGCACGCTCGGTGACGTCGGAAGAGACGCGCCAGCATCTCAAGGACGCCCATCAGCGCGTTCTGTCCGTGGCCGAGGTGCAACGCCATCTCCACACCTCCGCCGGCGTCGACGAGATCGATGTCGGCTCTTACCTACCGAAATTGTGCAGCAGCCTCGCCTCGTCGATGGTCGGCGAAGCCCAGCCGATCACGGTCACCGTAATGGCCGAAGGCGGCAGGATAGATTCGCAAAGGGCAGTCAGTCTGGGACTAATTGTCACCGAACTCGTGCTCAACGCCATCAAATATGCTTTCCCCAAGAAGAGAACCGGCGCTCGCATCCAGGTGAGCTACGAGACCGCGGGCAGTGACTGGAAACTGACGGTTTCGGACAATGGCGTCGGCAAGATCGCCAACGACGTACCGGCTACCGGACTTGGAACAGCCATCGTCGAAGCACTGGTGAAACAACTGGAGGCCAGGGTGGAGATTATCAGCGATATTGACGGCACCAGCGTGTCGGTCACCCGGGCGACGTTCACCTCGCGCGTGCCGCGAGCGGCGTAAAAACCGTTACTACGATGCTGCCTTCCGGACATCGCCTGATGTCCAGGGGATCTTCTGCCGCCACGGCCTTGTCCCCGGAGCGCAGGACTGCCAGTCGCATCGCATAAGCCGAAACCTCTCAGTCGGTTGAGGGCGCTTCCGATGGCCAAGATCCGCTTTTTTGGCGTTCAGCCGGTGGGACCAAGCTCTGAAGCTGACGCTGCGCAGGTCTTTGCGTGGATGACTCGGTGCGGTCGGTAAACTCGAAGTGGCGGTTGTGTGCGTCAAGTTCTGCAAAATGGGGCGGCCACGATGCTGGTCATGCGGCTTGGCGTAGAGCGAGCTTCTTGTGCTCGCGCAGGTCGTCAATGTTGATGTAGGGCCTCCATCCAGTTTTCGTTGGTTTCGACAGCCGGCGCCCTGACGAGGCGCAGGCAGCTTTCGGCGTTGGGGAAGATGCGCACGACATAGGTGCGCCGGCGGATTTCCTCATTGAGCCGTTCAAGCATGTTGGTGCTCTTGAGATGCTTGTGATGCTGGCGCGGCAGGCAAAAGAAGGTCAGCGTGCGCTCGATGGTCTCCTCCACCGTCGTCCATCTCGGCCTCGAGCACCTCCTGCATCACCGCACGGATCATTTCGTGAAGTCCGTCCGGGTCTGAAAGCAGAATGTCTTTGACGGCAGCGCTGGCGGTCTTACTTTCAATCTTGGTCATGGTGGCGTTCCTTCGCGGGAATCGGCGACATGAACAATCACCAGATCCCATGGCGACGGATGGATAGCGGCGCGTGCTCTGGCAGAGTGACGCTGCTAACAAACACCCCGCGGAGGAACACCATGCATGTAGTGGCCGACCGATCCGAAACTCTGACTGCTATCCGGACTGGTCTGGGCGCAATCTTCGTATCGCTGGAGCTCAGCCGTTCAACCTGGCTGATCTCGTCGTTGTCGCCAGGTGGCGGCGAGAAGTTGTCGAAACACAGTGTCCCCAGTGGTGATTTATCCGCCTTGTTCCGTCGCTTCGATAGCGTGCGAGAGAAGGCAAGAGCACGCATGGGGCCAGACTTCCCCGTCGTCGCTATCCAGGAAGCCGGGCTCGATGGCTCCTGGATCCATCGGGTTCTGAGCAAGGCGGGGATCGAGAGCTACGTCGTTGATCCCGCTTCTATCGCAGTGTCTCGTCGCAGTCGCCGAGCCAAAACCGATAAGATCGATGGTGAAACGCTCGTCTCTCCTTGCCTTCAAGCGAGGCGAACCGCGCATATGTGCAATGGTCAAAGAGCCAACACCGGAGCAGGAGGATCGCCGGCGTATCTGTCGTGAACGCAAGGTACTGACGACCGAACGGGTATATAAAACGCCGCTCACTCAGAATGGTCTCGTCGCCCGAGCCCAGCGGCCGTAGGCGGGATGTTGGTGCAGCCGTGAAGAGCAGCGACCGAATGTGAGGTTGATCTGCTCGGTTACGAGCAGAGTCCTGCAAGTCGGGTTCAACCTGGATCCCATAATCGATATGACAAGCTAATCCCACTTTGACCGGCGCTCAGCACACCTAATTTCGAGCCGCGCCGACCTACACACCCGCTATCGACATGATCCGAGTGGCGGCCTGAACTAGGCCGGCAAACTCATGTTCGTTGGCACTGTTTTTCGCTTGCATCCCGGTTAGGCGGGGACAGACGCCCTACTGCGACGCCTGCCCGGCTTGTCCGTGTCTCGCTCGCCTGACGTTTCGGGTTCGGTCTCAATGATCTCGCCCGCCACCACGGCGCGGGTCCGCTCCAGCATCGCGGGGATGTCCCGCGCGGGCAGCGGGCGGCTGAGCAGGAAGCCCTGCGCCTCGGTGCAGCCTTCTCTTCGGACCCGTTCCAGCTGCTCCACGGTCTCGACGCCCTCGGCGGTGGTCTGCATCCCGAGGCTGTTGCCGAGGCTCGTGACCGCTCGAATGATGGCGACGGAACTGTCGATATCTCCGGCGTCCGTGATGAAGGATTGATCGATCTTGATCTTGTCGAATGGGAACGAGCGCAGATAGCTCAAGCTCGAATATCCGGTTCCGAAGTCGTCCATCGCGATATGAACGCCGAGCATGTGGATATGTTGCAGCATCGAGAGAGTCGCCTGGCTGTTGGCCAGCAGCACTGTCTCGGTGATCTCAAGCTCAAGCCGGCTGGGGGGCAGTCCCGAGATATCCAATGCCTCGACGATGGTGGAGAGCAAGCGCGCGTTGCGAAATTGCGCCGGGCACAGATTGACGGCGACCTTGATGCTACCGGGCCAGCTTGCCGCGTCGAGACAGGCTTGCTTGATAACCCATTCACCGATCGGGACGATGAGGCCGATGTCCTCGGCCAGCGGGATGAATTCTCCCGGGGATACGATGCCGCGCGTCGGGTGATGCCAGCGCAGCAGCGCCTCGAAGCAGCTGACCTCGCCGCGGTCGAGATTGAGGAGCGGTTGGTAGTAGATTTCGAACTGCTGCCGCACCACCGCTTCGCGCAGGTCGAGTTCGAGAAACCGCCGCGCCTGCATGCGCGCATCCATTTCCGGTTCGAAGAACCTGTAGGTTCCGCGGCCTTCCGCCTTCGCCCGGTAGAGCGCCATGTCGCCGGTCTTGAGAAGTTGGTCGGCGTCAATGCCATCGTCCGGCGCGATCGAGATGCCGATGCTGGCGCTGATCATAACCCCGTGGCCATCGACGACATAAGGTGCGCTCAGCCCATCAATGACCCGTTGGGCAAGAGCTGTCGCCTCGACCGGCTGATCAACCGCGGTTTGAATGATCACGAACTCATCGCCGCCGAGCCTTGCCACGGTGTCGCCTTCACGGGCCACCTGTTTCAGTCTGGCGGCGACCTCCTTCAGCAAGGCGTCGCCAACCGGGTGCCCCAGCGTGTCGTTGACCATCTTGAAATGATCGAGATCGAGGCAGTGGAAAGCAATCTTGCTACCATCACGCCGCATCTCGACCAAAGCCTCCTCGGCGCGTTCGCGGAACAATATGCGATTTGGAAGCTCGGTAAGTCCGTCGTGGCGCGCCATGTATGAAATCTTGGCTTCGCTCCGCCGCAAGTCGGTCACGTCATGGTGAGTGGCAAGCCACCCGCCGCCCGGCAGTGGCTGATGGATGAGGTCGATGGTGCGTCCGTCCCTGAGTTCCACCAGGCTCACCGTCCGCTCTGCGCGATCGATGGTCTCCGTCAGCTGCTGCACATACTTTTCCGGGTCATGGCCGGCATAGAGGCCCGCCGCGATCCGGAACCGCATCAAATCGATCCACGGCGTGCCGGGACGAGTCAGGGGCTCCGGCACATGGTAGAGATCGGCGTAGCTTTGGTTGCACAGAACCAGCCGCCTCTCCGCATCGAACATGCAAAGCCCTACGGGCATATTGGCGGCGGCCGCGGCCAATTGCTGCCGCTCCAGCTCGGCTTCTCGGGCCAAGGCATCGCTGCGCTCCAGGCTGGCCCGGTAGCCGGCAAAGGCCGAGAACAGCACTCCAACCTCGTCCTGCCGATCCCTTTTCAGCGCAATGAGACTCGAACGGCGCTCGCCCTGCGCCAAGCAACGCATCGCCTCGGTCACGGCGAGGATCGGCTTGCTGACATTGTGGCGTATCCAGGCGACAAGCCCACCAAGACACCCGGCGGCAAAAAGAACTGCCAGCCAAGTCAATCTTTGCGCAACGGTGTAGGTCCTGTCCGCCATCACCGCCGCGGCCGTGCTGCGCTCGTTGGTGAGGGCCAGCAGGTCGTCCAATCGCTGCGTGGCGGCGGCAACGGTCGGGAGCGATACCGTCTCGAACTCCTTGACAGCCATTGTTCGCCCTCCTGTTTCGAGGAGCGGGAAAATCGATGTCAGGGAATCTTCGTAGGCCGTCCATAGGTTGACGAACTGGTCGAACAGCTGCTGCTCGGCCAGCGATCCGGCACTCCGGCGATAGGCGCGCCGACCTTGCAGTATTTCGTCGCTTTCCCTCGCCATCTCCTTCTCAATGCCGGCTATCTGCGCAGCCTCGGCAGTGCGCACGCGCAACGTCGCATAGAGCTGGTGTTCCGCGAGGTTGCGCTTCATCTCGCCGACGATCTGGACCTGGGGCAACCAAACGCTGGTGATCTCGCTCGTGACCTTGTTGAGTGATCGCAGTTGCGCGACCCCAAATACTCCCACGGCCACGACGCACAGCAGCGCCAGCCCAAAGCCCAACGAGAGCTTGGTCCCGACGCTAATGTCCTTTAGCCCTCTCATCTAGAAAACTGCAAACGCAAGACCAGTCCTCGTCAAATAGCATCGAGCTTTAGCGAATAGTAAAAGTATTCCTAGTGTCGCGTCTAAGGTATTAATGCTGGCTTAAGACTGCGTAATCCCCTAGAGGATCGACCAAACCACGTTGTAAAAGGCCGGCGGATGAAGCTCACCGATTTCCATATGATCCGATGACGGGCCTACAATGAGATCGAGGTGCTCGCACCTAGTCTTGGAAGCCGCTTGCAGCTTCTTTCACCGCACCGTGGGATCGGCCTTCGATCCCCTTCGAATGTAGCGAGGCCAGCCCATATTATGCACGACGATGGGGCTTTGAGGCTGGCAGTCGAATCTATGATCGGCAGTGTTCATCAGCCGAGGAAGGAGCGCCGCGGCGCGCGCCGAGGCGGTGCGCGAACTCGAGCGTGATCGCCGAGATCGAGGCGAAGGAGCCGCTCGAAGCGCTCGACACCTTCATGGCGCAGAACGCATCGATGATCCAGGCCCAGCATGCAGCCTCCAGCTTCGATGTCCATCGGGTCCTTCAGGCCATGGACCACGAGCCGAGACCGCCGCAAGGCGATGCCGGACTGATGCGGCTGCCGGTGGTCGACATGCAAGGCCGGCCGCTGGCCAGCGAAGCCGAGTTGCGCTATTCCATTTTCCACCGCTTGACCTCGGGCGCGGTGAAGGTGGTGGCGGTGCAGCTAAAGGGAACTCCGACTGGAGCCATGCTGACACGCACGTTCACCGTGGAGGGCGTGCCCTACCGCATGGACCTGTTCGGCGGCAGCAAACTGAAGCCGCCGCAAAAGAGCCTGAACCAGCTTGCCTCTCACCTGCCTTTCACGGCCGCAGAGGCCCCAAGCGGCAAGCTTTTGGCGATCCCCTATGCCGAGACGGCTCCGGGTACGGCCTTTGAGCAGCTGTCGCGGGCCTGGGCGCCGTTCAAGGAAGCCTATTACTATACCCAGCGCCGCGGATTTGCCGCGCCGCCGGGCATCCCCGACATTGGCCCCCATGATTATGCGCTGGAAGGGTGCTTCAAGCTGTCCCTTCTGCCCGACCATCCCGCAGGCGCAGTGCATCCCTTCCGGTTCGAGGGGCGAGACGGCGAGATCGCCTTGCGGCCGCATGACGGCTGCGGCTTCATTAGGGCCTCACTGGCCGAGCGCATGCCGTCCATTGCCCGGGCTCGCCACGACGCTCCCGAGCGGATGCCTGCCTATGCCGATAAAAGGCAATCGGCGGTACCGCCCTCGGCGCTGCAACATTATCCGCGTAGCGTCGAGGTAGCACAGGAGACCCGCGAGAAGGCTCAGGCTTGGCTCGAAACCCATCAAAGCCTCACCGCCGAGGAGCTGTTCCGGACGGTCACGGGCGGGCATATCGAGGGTTCGAGCGCTATCGCCGTGCCGTCCAGCGACGAATGCCTGCATGTGCCGACGGGCAAGAGCAAGACCTTGACCCGTGACGCTGGCGTGCTTGTCGGACGCTCCCCCTATGACAAGCCCAACCTGCGCCCGTTCGCCGCCGACCGGGTCAGGTCGGCGCGCGATGGCGACCGGACCGCGGCGTTCCTGGATCGGTGCGTGGCCTTCCAATATAGCTTCAACTTCGCGCACAGGTCGGGGGCTGGGCTTGCCGCCGACGATCCGACCTTCTTTGCCAAAGGCATCTTGATCGTTGTGCCCGACGAAATGTGGCCGGCGGACTTCGCCGAGCGCGGGGTCGTGATGTCTGCCGAGGACGTAAAGTGCCATTCGTACTGGCTGGAGGAAAAGGACCGGGTCAAGGCCGACACCGCGCTCGAGTGCGTCGGCATCCTGCAGGCGACGGAGGTGTTCGCGCCCGGCTCTTTGGTTGCGGTTCCAAGCGTCGAACAAAAAATGCTCGACGGCGATTTTGATGGCGACACCGTCGTCATCATTGGCGACCAGCCTCGCCTTTACGAGCATGTGCGCCAGTTCGACGCGCAGCTGCAGGCGCGCGGCATCGCCTCGATGAAGCCGCCGAAGTCGCACACGCCGGCCATTGAGAAAAGCGGCTACCAGTTCACCCGGTCCAAGCAGATCCTGTCGGCCACCGGGCTGGTGCTGGAGACCTACAGCTGCCTGCAGCGCAACGTGCTGGCGCAGCCGCTGGAGGCGCAACGCTGGTTTGCCGAGCGTGCCATCTTCGGCACCTACGAGGGCATTCATAATGAGCTCAAGGCCGACATCCGCGCACTGTTGCAGGAAGATCGGCCGGATGGCCAGGCCCTCCATGAGCTCATCGCCAGGGCGAGGGAAGACAGCAAGGCCGCCAGGCATCCGGTGGCCTGCGAACTGGCCGCGTTGTTAGTGGCCGAGCTCCAGGACTGGAACCTGCAGCTCAATAGCGAGCCGGCTCATGAGCAGTCGGAAGTCAAGCTGCATGAAAGCGCCATCAATCTGTTGAGCGTCGGCATCAAGGTCGGCACTGACGCCTACAAGTCCGATACCGGTGCGCGGGTGTTCATGCAAAAAACCACCGAATTGCAGCGGCTCTTGGAGCAGAGGCCGGGCTTCAAGTCGGCGCCATATGTCAAGGCGCAGGCGGCAAAGCTCCACCAGGGCCGGTTCGACGTCGATGGCAGCCTGGCGGATCTGAAGGACAACCCCACGCTGGCGGCATCGGTCATGGAGGCCTCGATCAGACTCGCCGTCGAAAAGCGCATTCTGCTCAGCGCCTTAGCAATCTCGGCCGAAGACGACCGCGCCAGCACGATAACGCTGAGCAGCGAACAGGCCCTTGAGCGGGCCAGGCTCGAAGCCGCCCCCGCCGAAGCGCAAGAAAGCGCGATTACCAAAAATTGTGCATGCGGTTGCCGAGCTTTTGCGGCAGGACGGCATCGAGGTGAAGGTGCCGCATCTTGACCAACGGTCGGGCGGGCAGGTCTGGATAGCCGACGAGTTGACCGGCCAGAGCGTGAGCACGGCGCCGGAGGCCCAACTGGTCACCAATGCCGTGCGCCATGTCTTCGAGATCCCGGACGAGGCTTTTACGCGCGCCTTCAGGAAGGCGGCACTGGCCTTCGAGGAGCGGGACTGCAGCGAGGTCGAGACCACCAACTGGGTCATCAGGATGGACAGGCCGCGGTTACGCGGCGTTCACACGGCGTTCAGAACCGCGCAGAACTATCGCTTCGAGGTCGAGTTCCCTACGCCGGCCAGTTATCGGGCCGAGCTCGCGCACCGCGCGCAGAGCTCACAGCTAGTCCCCATTCCCCGTGGTGCCTGGGAGATATTACACTGGGACTCGTCAGGAGAAAGCAGGTCGAGGGCGGCAGGGACCTCCAGGTCGCCCATCGTCGCAAGACAACAGATTGCGGTCGCTCGCTCGCCGCAAGCCGGCGAGATCCTCGCGGCCCTCGGTACGCGGCCGGTCGTGCTCGTCGGCATGCCGGCGAGCGGCAAGTCGACCATCGGCGCCCAGCTTGCCAAGGAGTTGGGGGTGGAGTTTGTCGACATCGATAAGCATATCGTCGCCGATCACGGCAATCTGATGGAGATGTTCGCCGACCCTGGCCGTGGCGAGGCGCACTTCAGGGACCTGGAGACCAAAGAGCTCGCCAAGCAGCTGGAGAGAGGCCCCATCGTCATCGCAACCGGCGGCGGCTGCTTTGGCAAGGAGTCCAATCAAGCCCTGATTCTTAATAAGGCGAGGTCGATCTGGCTCGACACCCGAGCTGAAAGAGCTCCGCAGGCGCCTCGAGAGGGACACCAGCCGGCCGCTGCTGCAAGGCGCCGACATCGAGCAGAAGGTTGACCAGCTGTACGAAGAGCGCAGTCCGTTCTACCAAAAGGCCGATATCAGGTTGCCCCTCGTCCCGCCCTTTCAAAAAGACAAGAAGGACGCCCGCATTTGCGTGAAGGAACTCTACGCTTTCCTGTGCAGCGACAGAGAAGCCGCTCTGCCCGCTGCCGAGATATCACATGTCTCCGGTGCTTCCGGCACCGCCATCAGCATGTCCCCAACAGCTCAGCGCATGCACGATGATCATCACAACGGCTACGATTGCGGGGGCGGCGTCGTGGAAACCATCCAGGCGCCGGCGGCACTATTGAGTGAAAGGGAACGGCCGCCGCTCCTCGACACCCTCACCGCCGACCCGCAGCCTTTGCTGGCCGGCAATAACGCACGAGCGAATTTAGCGTCTTCCACGAGAAGCAGGGAACGCTCAAGTCGAGGACGATAGCTTAGGCGTCGCAGGTTTGGTGCAGGGTGCGGGTTCGCACCGAATGCTAATAAAAGTGGGAAACGCATGCATAAGTCGTGAGAAGCCTGATGGCCGAGTTGATCCGGCCTGGATGACACAAACGTACAAAGACGAACCGCCGGTGCCGGGTCGCGCGCCAAATCCTGGTGATCGACCGGAAAGGATCAGCTCCGAGTCTAAACGGCATCGTCAACTTAATGAAGCGCGGATACTATGACAGAGTGACCCAATCCACCGCCGCGCCATTGCGTCGGTTTCGACAGATAAGATGGATTGGGCAGGCGAGCTCAAAAGAGCGATTGTAAATCGCAGTTGTAGCAGTGTAACAAACTGCGTAACAAAAAGCGCGAAAAGATTAGCATTTTCAGCAGGATAGGCGTGAAACCGAATCCCTCCCTCTCCGCCATCCTGCTTTGCTCTCCGAGCTTCGCAGGACAAGTCCTATCTTCAGCGCGAAGCAGGACGCCCTCCGAAGCCTCGGCGAAGGAGAGCCCAAGGCAGCTTACAGGCCGACCGCGCCTATCGAACCCTCCGCTCGCGCACGGCCACGCCGTCGCCCACCCGGTCGCTCGGGTGCAGCACGACCCGATCGCCTTCCGACAAGCCGGACTCGACCTCGGCCATCCTGCTGTCCCGGTGGCCGATCTTGATTACGGCCGTGCGCGCCCGTCCGGCCTCGGCGAGATACACGGCCCAGTCATCGCCCTGCCGGAACAGTGCCGCTACCGGGACGCTAAGGACATTGTCGTCCCGCCAACTCGTCACGTGCACGATCACGCGATAGTCGTGCCCAAGCTGCGACCACATCTCGGCAGGGTCGACGATATCGATCTCCGTGTGGACGCGCTGCTCCTCGATCCCAAGCGCCGAGACCTTGAGAAACCCGGCCGGGTCGATCCGCGTCACCTTGCCCTGAAGCGCGGGTCCGCCCCAACCGTCGATGCGAACTGAGGCGCCCGGCCTGATCTGGACCGCGTCGGTGGAGAGCAGGTCCGCCGCCACCTGCAGGTCGCGCGGGTCGCCGATCTCGACAAGCGGCGCGCCCGGCTGGACCATGCCCTCGCTCTCCTGAACGATCTTCAGGATGCGGCCGCTCGCCGGCGCACGAAGTTGGACGCAGCAGGCCGGATCCGATTGTGCAACATCTCCGGCAGGCTGCCCGAGCCGCGCCTGGATCATCGCGTGTTCATTGCGCCGGACTTCGACCTGCGCCTTCGCGCTCGCCAAGGCTGCCTCGTTGGTGTCCACTTCGAACTTCGCCTTGTCGAGGGCGTTTTGCGAAATCGCTCCGGACTTGGCCAGCCTTTCCGCGCGATCGAGCTCGGTGCGCGAATATGCAAGCGCCGCCTCGAGACGTTTCACCTCCGCTTCCGCGAACGTCACGGCCGCTTCTGCCGCGCCAAGCGCCGCCAACAGTTCTTCGTGCGTGCGAACATCGTGGAGACCGGGGATGGTCGGCTGCATGACCGCCACCACCGTCTCGTCCTTGGCTACCTCGTCTCCGACATGGTGCGGCGGCGAAATTCTGAGCACCTTGCCGGCGATTGGCGCGGATACCGTGTAGATGTGCCGCACCTCGGTCTTGGCCTCGTCATCGACGGTCACCTCCATCGGACCCTTGGCTACCGTCGCCAGGTCGACCGGGATCGGCTGCGGCCATGCGAACCAGACCGCCGCCGCGGCGATCAGGCCAAAGGCCGCGATGCCGCCGATTCTCCTCATCCAGTTGGTCATCGATCTGGTGCGCATGGTCTTCAATCCCGCGTCTTGAGAACAGCAACGAGGTCGAGTCGATTAACCCGCCTGCGGACGATCAGCGCTGAGAGCACAGCCGCCGTAATGACGATCGCGCTGGCGAAGACATAAATGGCAGGGTCGACAACCAGGCGTACCCGCATCAGTTCGCCGGCCAGGTTCGTCTTCATGATCCAGGCAAGACCATAGCCGAGGGCCCAGCCCGGCGGCTGCGCGATCAAGGTCAACAGCGCGAGTTCAAAGAGAAGGATGCCGAGCACTTCGCCGCGGGTGAAGCCAAGCACCCGCAGGCTTGCCAGTTCCCGGGCCCGCTCGGACAGCGAGACACGCGCGTTGTTGTAAACCACGCCGAACGCGATGACGGCGGCGAGACCCGTGTAGATGCTGGACATCGTAGTCACCAGAAGCGCCACGGCGTCGCGGAAAGTGGCGAGGGACGCCGTCTGCAGAGCCAGGCTGCTCACCGCCGGCATGGCCTTGACCGCCGCGTAGAACTCGTCCCGTCTGTTCTTGTCCAGGCTGACGCTCACCCCGTTCGCCATCGGCGCTTCACGCAGCAGCCTGGCGAGCGCTTCCTCATCCATCATCCCGCGCATGCCGAGATAGTCCTCGACCAGCGCCGCCACCGGAAGCGAGACCGTCCGGCGCTCGCTGTCGAGCAAATCGACCTCGACGGTGTCGCCGACCCGCACCTTGAGTATCTTGGCCAGCATGTCCGAGATCGCGAGGCCTGATTCCGGCAGGACCACCGGCCGCAGGTCCGCATCGATGATACGGTTGAGCTCCGCCCCGCGCGGCCTTGCGCGGAGGATGATGCGACGCTCGACATGGCCATTGCGGATGCGGACCTGGACTTCTCGATTGGGTTCCGCATTCAGCACTCCGGGAAGCCTCGCAATCTGGAAGGCCACTTCCCTCGGGCGCTTCTCGAAAAAGCTGACGGTCGCGTCCTGTCGATCCGCAAGGAAGTAGGTCACGTCGACGAGCTGCTCCATCGTGCCCTCCGTGAAGAGCGACACGATCAGGATCGCCGTCGCCAGCGACATGCCGAATGCGGTGAGAAAGGATCGAACTGGATGATGCGCGACGTTGCGCAGCATCATTCTCATCGGCTGCGAGACAAGGCCGGCCGCGCTAAGGCTCAACGGCAGCGTTCGGCGGAAAACCGGCGGAGCCGGCGGCTGCATGGCAACCGCGGGAGCCAGATTGACGACTTCGCGCAAACCTCGCAGCGCGCCGATTGCCGCGGCAAACGCGCTCAGTCCCGCCGCCGCGACGTAGAGATCGGGGGCCTTGGTGAACAGCAGAAACGGGAAGCGGAAAAAGTCGGCGAATACTCCGGTCACATAGCTGCCGAGCCAGGTGCCGATCAGGCTGCCGATGACGATGCCGACCGCCGTGATGACGCCCACAAATTTCAAGTAGTGCAGGACGATGCCGGCATTGCGGTAGCCGAGTGCCTTCAGCAGGCCGATCTGCTCGCGTTCGAGCGAAACGAGCCGGCTGAGGGTAAGGTTGACCAGGAACGCCGAAACCAGCAGGAAGATCGGCGGCAGCGTGCGGCTCATGTTGTTGAGCATGTCGAGCTCGTGGTCGAGCCAGGCATGCGACGTCTGGTCCTTGCGCCCGTAGGCAGCGTGCCCGCCATAGCGATCGAGCAGGCTGTCGAGACGCATCATCACCTCCCGCTCCGACGTTCCCGGCAGCAGCTTCAGCGACACCGACGAAAAAGCGTCTTCGAGATCATAGGCGCTGGCCAGAGCCCGTTCGGACATCCAGATGACGCCGAAGCGGTGGCCGTCGGGCATGATGTCGCCGGGGCCGACGGCATAGATGTATTCGGGAGAAAGCGCGATGCCGACGATCGTCAGATCGCGCCTGCGACCGTTGAGGGTCGCCGCGAAGCTCGAGCCCAGGGTGAACCGGTGCGCTTCGGCGAAGGTCTCATTGACGACGACCTCGTCGTCCCGGCTCGGATCCGGCGTGCGGCCCGCACGCATATAGAGGCGATTGAGCTTCGGCTCGCCGACCTCGGGCAGCGAGATGACTACGCCGGTGGCCGGAGCGGTCAGACCCGGTGTTTCGAGCAGCGCGAACTGTGCGATGCGTGCATCCACGCTAGCCACACCTGGGATTTCGGCGATCCGGCCGAGGAGAGCTTTCGGTGCCCGTCGCACCGTGGCGAAGACATCGGCGAAGCGGTAGCGCTCGTAGTAAGCCGTCCTCGTCTCATCGAGGGAACGGTAGGAGCCGACGGCGAGGAGCAGCGTTGCCACGCCGCCGCCGACCACCAGCGCGATTGCCAATGCCTGCGCCCAAAGACGCAGGAGATCGCGGAAGAGCTTTATGTCCAGGGCGCGCATGTCTTCACCACTGCAGCTCGGCGACAGCGCGGCGGGCCTCGTTGGTGACGGCCTTCGATATCTGCCCGTCGCTGAAGAACAGGACCCGGTGCGCGACCTCCTGGATGATGGCGTTGTGGGTGATGATGACGGTGGTCGTGCCGAGTTCGGCATTGACCTTCATCAGCGCATCGATCACCCGAACGCCTGTCCTGGAGTCGAGCGCGCCTGTCGGCTCGTCGCAAAGCAGCACTTCCGGACGCTTGGCGATCGCGCGGGCGATGGCGACGCGCTGCTGCTCGCCGCCTGATAGCTGCGCCGGGAAATGATGCATGCGCGGCTCCAGCCCAACGAGGGCGAGAGCTTCCTCGGGACGCATTGGATCATCGGCAATCTCGGTGACCAGCGCGACGTTCTCATAGGCTGTCAGGCTGGGGATCAGATTGTAGAACTGGAACACGAAGCCGACGTGGCGGCGGCGATAGGATGTCAGCCCCCTGTCATCGAGGTCGGTCAGCCGCAAATCCTTGAAGGACAGCTCGCCGCTGCTCGCGTGATCGAGCCCGCCCATGATGTTGAGCAATGTCGATTTCCCGCTGCCCGACGGACCGAGCAGGACGACCACTTCCCCTGCCGAAATCGCCAGGTTCACGCCGCGCAGGGCGTGCACTTGCGTCTCGCCCGAGACGTAGGTCTTGGTGAGGTCTTTCGCGGTGAAGACAGGGTCGGACATGGATCACTCCGCCCTGCCTGCCCGCATGGCAGCTTGCCTGAGCTCGACCAGGAACATGCCCATGCTCGCGGCCCATAGGATCGCGATAGCCAGCAAGGCCCACCGGAAATCGGATCCTATGACGAAGTTGACGACAGCCATCCATCCGATGGAGGCGACGCCGGCGGCGAGCACGCCCAGAAGAGCCCACCGCTCGTGCCGCCGGAACGACGTCACGGCGACCGTGACGGTGAGGATGCCCGAGGCGACGGCATACCCGCCGAGCACCTGAAACACGCGCTCGAGCCACGATGCCATGCGTGGCTGCTCGGCCTGAAGCTGTTGCAGCGACAGGCCGACGAACCGCACGTCCTCCGGCAATAGCGGCGGCCGAAGGAACATGAAGAAGGCGCCGATGCAGACGAGCGCCACACCGAAGACGGCGAGCAGGATCGCCGAAAACGGCCAGGATCGGCGGTGCCGTGTCATGGCGCCAGGCCTCGTCCAGGGCGGCCGACCGACCCGCCGGACAACCGGTTCCAGCTCGGAATGAAACCCGGAACCTGTGTCATGTAGTTGCGGTAGACGTCGCCGAACGCGGTGATCGCTTCGCGCTCCTCGGCGCGCGCCAGCCTCACATACATCACAACCAGCACCGGGAACATCGCCAGCGTCAGCAGCGTCGGCCACTGAACGAGGAAACCCAGCATCACCAGGATGAAGCCGACATATTGCGGGTGGCGCACGTAGCTGTACGGGCCGCTGGCGGCGAGAGAACGGTGCTGCTGAGCGTCGTAGAGAACGCTCCATGCGACCGCGATCAGCCAGAACCCACCGCCGATCAGGACGAAGCTCAGCAGATGGAAGGGGCCGAAATGTGGATTGATCCGCCAGCCGAACATCATTTCCAAGAGATGCCCGGCATCATGCGAGAACCAGTCGATCCCTGGATAGCCGGACTGCAGCCAGCCGGAGAGCAAGTAGATGGTGAGCGGAAAGCCGTACATCTCCGCGAACAGCGCGACCAGGAAGGCGCTGAACGCGCCGAACGAGCGCCAGTCACGGGTCGTCGCCGGCTTGAAGAAGCTGTAGGCGAACAGGATGAAGACGGCGGAGTTGACGATCACCAGGCTCCAAAGGCCGTAGGCCTGCATGCTCATGACGGATTCCTTTCGTCGGGCTGGTTGCGGTGGCCCCCACCATGCCCATGTCCTCCATGCCCATGTCCTCTGTGGCCGTGTCCTCCATGCATGAAGAAGTGCATGAAGACGCAGCCGAGCGGCAGCAGATAGAATAGCGCGCCAAGCACATGGGCGCGGTGCTCGGTGAGGAGCAGGAACCCGCCGACCGCGAGGAAGCCAAGCAGGACAAGGCCTGCCCGGGACGTCAGAAAGGAGCCTTGCGGCTGGTCGTGGTCCGAATGGTCATGCATTGACATGCTGGTCTCCTATTCGACGATGAGGCGGCCGCGGAACATGCCCATGGGGCATGCGAATCCGAACTCGCCTGGTTGCTTGGGCATCAGATCGACGGCGACGGTTTCACCGGTAGGCAGATCGGCGCTCCTCTGGAAATCGGGGAAGATCACCTTGTCCGAGCAGGAGGCGGTTTCCTCACGGCGGAAATTCAGCCGGACCGGGCGGCCGCTGCGGACGACGATCGTGTCGGGCGTGTAGCCGCCCTTGACCAGGATCATCGCCTCCTGATAGCCGCCGCTCGTATCCGCGGCGCGGATGCCCTTCGAACGCTTGAGCCAGAAGAACCAGATGATGAAGGCGACCAGGCCGATCCCGGCCACGGTCACTATCCAGCGGTCGGGTGTCATGAGCCTGTCCTCCTCGGCTGAAAGAAGCGCAAACGATTGGCGTTGGTGACGACGGTCACCGAACTGAAGGCCATGGCGGCGGCTGCGATGAGGGGAGAGAGCAGAAGCCCGATGAACGGGTAGAGCACGCCCGTCGCGACCGGGATTCCCAGCGCGTTGTAGCCGAATGCGCCGACGAGGTTCTGCCGGACGTTGCGCATCGTCGCCCGGCTGATCTCGATCGCCGTGACCACGCCCATCAGACTGCCCTTGATAAGCGTCACGTCGCTTGCCTCGATGGCGACGTCGGTTCCGGTGCCGATGGCGAAACCGACATCGGCCTGGGCGAGCGCCGGCGCGTCGTTGACGCCGTCGCCGACCATGCCGACCGACTTGCCTTCGAGCTGTAGTTTCTGCACCTCGTGCGCCTTGTCGTCTGGCAGGACCTCCGCCAGCACGCGATCGATGCCGACCTCGCGCGCGATTGCCCGACCCGTGCGTTCGTTGTCGCCGGTCAGCATGACGACCTCGATGCCGAGCCCTCTCAGGATTTCGATCGCCGCCCTGGAATCCGGCTTCACGGTGTCGGCGACCGCGATCAGTCCAGCCGCCTGCCCGTCGACCGCCACATACATCGGCGTTTTGCCTTCATTGGCGAGGCGCTCCCATTGGGGCAGCAGCGCGTCTGCGGGAACACCGCGGTCGCGCATGAGCTTGGCGTTTCCGAACAGCACATCATGGCCGTCGATCCGGCCACTGACGCCGTGGCCCGGGATCGCCGCGAAGCCTTCAGCATCGACCAGCTCGATCAGCCACGCTTCGGCGCCCTTCACGATGGCCGAGGCCAGCGGATGCTCGGAACCGCGCTCAAGAGATGCGGTGAGCCGCAGGACGGCGCTCTCTTCGTGGCCCGGCGTGACCACGACGTCGGTCAGCGCCGGCTCGCCCCTGGTGATCGTGCCCGTCTTGTCGAGAATGATCGCGTCGAGTTTCTCGGCCGCCTGCAGCGCGTCGCCCGAGCGGATCAGGATGCCGTTTTCCGCTCCCTTGCCGATGCCGACCGTAAGCGATGTCGGCGTGGCAAGGCCGAGCGCGCAGGGACAGGCGATGATCAGCGTCGTGACCAGGACGACCGTGGCATAGATCAGCCGCGGCTCAGGCCCGAAATCGTACCATGCCACTGCGGCCAGGATCGCGACGATCATGACCGCGGGCACGAAGTAGCCCGACACGGTATCCACCACGCGCTGGATCGGAGCCTTCGACCCCTGCGCGTCCTTCACCATGCGGATGATGCTTGCGAGCGCGGTATCCTTGCCGACCTTGGTAGCGGTGAAGCGGAAGCTGCCCGTCTTGTTGAGCGTGCCGCCGATGACCTCGTCGCCGGCCTGCTTTTCGACCGGCATGGATTCGCCGGTGATCATCGACTCGTCGATAGCGCTCGATCCGGCGCTCACCTTGCCATCGACCGGGACCTTTTCGCCGGGACGGACGATCACCGTGTCGCTGACCAGCACCTCCTCGACGGGGAGGTCGATTTCCTTGCTGTCGCGCACGACTCTTGCCGTCTTGGCCTGCAACCCGATCAGCTTCTTGATCGCCTGCGAGGTTCGGCCCTTGGCCTTGATCTCGAGGGCGAGACCCAGCACGACGAGCGCCACGACGACATCGGTGACGTCCCAGAAGACTTCGGCCAGCGCCATGTCGGGAAAGATCCCGGGCCATGCGACCGCCACGACCGAATAGAGGAACGCCGCCGTGATGCCGATTGAGATCAGCGTGTGCATATTGGCAGCGCGGTGCTTCAGCGCGTCCCACATGCCGACAAAGAACTGCGATCCGGACCACAGCAGGACGGGCAGGCTCAGCACGCCAAGCAGCGCCCAAACGATCCGGCGCGTGTCGCTGCCCATGGGCATCCATTCGCGCAGTCCCGGAATGAGATCGGGATAGCTGAGAGCCATCACCGGGAGGGAGATGACGGCGGCGAGCCAGAACCTGCGCATCAGGCCGCGGTATTCCTGCTCGTTGGCCGCCTCCGCCGGGTCCAGCGTCTCGTCCGTGGGTTTCACCTTCGGCTCGGCGACCCGATAGCCGGAGGATTCGATCGACCTCCTCAATTCCTGGAAATTGGCCCGTTCCGGTTGATACTCTATGTCGACAACGTTGGGTGCGAGGCTGGCG
>NZ_RZRY01000490.1:0-4839 GCF_003998035.1 Mesorhizobium sp. M2A.F.Ca.ET.039.01.1.1
CCCGCCGCTATACTGCGCCAACGCACCCTTAGCCGAAGCGGGGACTTCCGGCGAGTTGCCCAGCGGATACTGCTAACCATCAACGCCTTGACGCGATTGACAAAGCCTGGGCCGCTGGCGGCATGTCCTCCGCAGCGTGCCGCGCAATAATATTCCCTCCGGCCGCGAATATACGGATTGGTTTGGCTTCCAAATCCGTGACTTCAGCGGCATTGCGTGCAGCGCAATTCCACCCATTCGATCCAGGGCCTGCCATGGCGTTTCGCCTCTTTGTTCCAATCCTCGCCGGAGCGACGCTTCGCGAGCGGCTGCTCGCCTGCATCGGCGCGACCATCGGCATCGCGCTCACCGGCATGATCAGCGGGCTTGCCATGGGCAGCGGCCCGCTTGTGGCGATGCTGGTGGCGCCGATGGGCGCTTCCGCCGTGCTGCTCTTTGCCGTTCCCTCGAGCCCGCTGGCGCAGCCCTGGTCCATCATCGGAGGCAACACGATTTCGGCGCTGGTCGGGGTGACGGTGGCGCATTTTGTGCATGACACGGTGATCGCCTCCGGCCTTGCGGTGGCGCTGGCGATCGCCGCCATGTCGTTCACGCGATCATTGCATCCGCCGGGCGGCGCGGCGGCGCTTACCGGCGTGCTCGGCGGGCCGGCGGTTGCGGCGGCCGGCTTCCTGTTTCCGTTTGTGCCGGTGGCGCTGAACTCAACCGTCCTGGTCGCGCTCGGCTTCCTCTTCCACAAGCTGTCGCGCCGCAACTATCCCCATGTTCATGTGCCGGCCAACAGCAGTCACGGCACAGCCGACCGGCCGCCGGCCGAGCGCGTCGGGTTTCGGCCCGAGGATGTCGATGCGGCGCTCTCGGCGCTCGACGAAACCTTCGACATCGACCGCGATGACCTGGAGCGGCTGCTGCGCCAGGTCGAGCTGCAGGCGATGGTGCGCTCGCAGCGCACGCTGCTTTGCCGGGACATCATGTCCCGCGATGTGATCTCGGTGCCGGAGACGGCTTCAGCCGACGAGGCGCGCAACCTTTTGATCGACCACAACATCCGCACCTTGCCGGTCGTCGACGCGGAAGGACGGCTCACCGGCGCAATCGGCCTGCGCGAGCTGACGAGAGCGACCGACACGGTGGGAGGGGTGATGTCGAAAGCAAGCACCGCTTTGCCCGACATGCCGGCGATGAGCCTGCTGCCGACACTGACCGACGGGCGCAGTCATGCGGTGGTGATCGTCGATGGCGGCCGGCATATACTTGGGCTGATCACGCAGACCGATCTGCTGGCTGCGGCTGCGCGCGTGCAGCAGGCAGGCAAGGCGCCGTTGAAAGCGGTGGCCTAGGAGCAATTCGAGGACCATGGTCACGGTCTTCCGCCTGAAAGTGCATGGAACCTGAAGCGGTTCAGCGCTTCAGTGAAAAGCCGAGCCGCTTCAGACAGGGCGTCAGCCAGGCAAGTGGACCGCCCGGTCGAGACGCCGCGTGGCGCCAGTGGCCTTGTCCGGCCGGGCGACATGCGCCCATGAGCCGTCATAGACCGCCTGCCGCCGCTCGATCCAGGCGTTCACGCCCTCGCGCAGGTCTGCTGTCGGGGCCACGCGGGCGAATTGCTCGGCCTCCACCAGCAAGCCTTCCGCTATGCTCGAATTGATGCCACGCGCCACCGCTGTGAGGATGCTGGCGACCGCCGTCTGCGAATGACTGACGATGCGGCGGGCAAGGTCAAGGGCCGCCCGCATCAGCTCTTCGTGCGGCACGACCTGGTTGACCAGGCCAAGCTCGGCGGCACGAGCGGCGGAGAATGTCTCACCGGTTAACAGCAGCTCCAGCGCGCGCTTGCGGCCGGCAAGCCGCGGCAGCCGCTGCGTGCCCCCGAAAGTCGGCGGCATGGCAAGCTTGATCTCCGGCTTGGCGAACAAGGCACGGTCGCTGGCGACGGCCAGCGGCACCGCTTCGGTGATCTCGCAGCCGCCGCCAAAGGCTAGGCCGTTGACGGCGGCGATCACCGGCTTGCGGAACGCCTCCAGCCGCGCCGTCAGACGCTGGCCGCGCATGACGAAATCGCGCAGCGCCGCATCGGTGCCCTCGGCCACGCTCAACGAGAATTCGTGGATATCGCCGCCGGCGGAAAAGGCGCGCTCCCCTGCCCCTGTGAGGATGACGGCGCGCACGTCATTATCCGTCTCGATCAAGTCGAGACGCGACAGCAGCCGGTCGATCAGCGCGTAATTCAGCGCATTCAGCTTGTCGGGGCGGTTGAGGGTGAGGATCGCGACGCGGTCGCGCGTCTCGCTCAGCACAAGGTCGGTCATGGCTTTTTCCTTTTCCGGTGGTTCGGCGGGATAAGGAGCAGGCTTTCGATTGCTTGTATATTCACTAGTCGGTATACTTACACGATGAGCGAAAAGACCAATCCTACGCGAAAACGCCTGGTCGATGCGGCGACCAAGCTCTTCTATGCCGAAGGCATCGGCCGCGTCAGCGTCGACGCCGTGGCCGAGAAGGCAGGACTTACCAAGCGCACGCTCTACTATCATTTCAAGAGCAAGGACGATCTGATCGCGGCCTATCTCGATGGACGCGACCAGCCTAATCTCGAGCAGATGGCGGGCTGGTTCGATGCGGCGGAGGGCGGCGCGGACAAAAAGGTCGAGGCGATCTTCACCAACTTAGCGCGGGTTGCCCGCCATCCCAAATGGAAGGGCTGCGGCTTCCTGCGCACGGCGGCCGAGCTGGCGGCGATGCCGGGGCATCCGGCGGTGAAGGCGGGAGCACGCCACAAGACCAATTTCGAGAAATGGCTGGCCGGCGCGCTTTCAAGCCACGATGTCGCCCAGGCGAAGATGCTGGCGCGCGAGATCGTGCTTTTGATGGACGGCGCCTTTTCCAGCATGCTGATCCATCACAATCCCGACTACGTCAACGCCGCCGGCCATGCCGCCGCGACGCTGATACGGGCGCGGATGGCAGGCAAACACGCAGCTTAGATCGTGGACGCTCGCGGCGCGTCGATTGAGGCGTTCGAGGGGCGGCCTCTTCAGGACAAGGCCAGCCAGGCGGTGCCGGCGAGAAGCGTCACCAGCGTCAGCGGCAGGCCGACCTTGAAAAAAGCGGAAAAGGAAAGCTGCTTGCCGGCAGCCTTGGCCTGCTCGGCGACGATCAGGTTGGCGACCGAGCCGAGCAGCGTGAAATTGCCGGCAAGCGTCGAGCTCATCGCCACGACCAGCCAGGCGCGCTCCGGGTTCTCCAGCCCGGGAATGAACGGCCGCAGCGCCAGCACCGCCGGCACATTGCTCATGATGTTGGAGAGCACCGCGGTGAAGCCCGAAAGGCGCCAGACATCGTCGAGGCCGATGTTCTTCGCCCAGGCGATCATGTCGGGCGTGAGCAGCGTGCGCTCGGCGCCTGCCACCACCACGAACAGGCCGGCGAACATGAAGAGCAGCGGCCCGTCGATCTCGCGATAGATGCGCCGAGGCTTGATTGCCCGGGTGACCAACAGGAAAGCGCCGGCAATCAGCGCCGCCTTGGCGACGGGAACGCCGGCGAAGAAGGCGAGCGCCAGCAGCACGCAGACGATGGTGGCCTTCAGCACCTGTCCGGGCAGCATGCGGCCCCGATACACTTCCGGGCTGAGCTCGGCGGGGCGGGAGAATTCCGCGCGGTAGACGATGCGTATGATGACGATGACGCAGAGCAGGCCGAATAGCGCCACCGGCGCGAGCGCCACCGTGAAGGCCGGATAGGAAATGCCGGACAGCGCGCCGATCACCATGTTCTGCGGATTGCCGGTGATGGTGGCGACGCTGCCGCAGTTCGAGGCGGTGCAGGTGGCGATGAGGTAAGGCACCGGGTTGCGGTTGATGACGCGGGTGACATGAACGACGATCGGCGCCATCACCAGGCAGATCGCGTCATTGACCAGGAAGGCCGAGAGCACGCCGGTCAACAGCGTCACCATGACCAGGAGCATGAAGGGCGCATGGGCGTGTTCGATGGCAAAGCCGCCAAGCGCCCGAAACGCGCCCGAAACCTTCAGATGCGCGACCACGATCATCATGCCGAGCAGCAGCGTGATGGTATCGAAATTGATGGCCTTGTAGGCATCCTCGATGCTGATCGCGCCGATGGCGATCATAAAGGCACCGCCAAGCAGCGCGATTCCGGCGCGGTCGAGGCGCAGCCCGGGAATGCGGCCGACGGCGACGCCGGCATAGGTGAGCACGAGGATGAAGAGCGCGCCCGCGCCGGTCCATGTCATTGCAAGAAGGTTCCCGTTGCCTGCCCTGTCCGCCAGAATCGGCCGGAGGACGGGTCGGCCTCACATTTAACAAGGGCGGCGGAAAGGGAAAGCGTGCAAGCGCAGCAAAGCGTGATGACGCTTTCATGGCTTTCACATTCATAAACCCTAATGTAAAGAACGGTGAATTAACATATCTGACCGAAAATCCAGGCGTTGGGGGACGAAACGGATGAACACGGTCGTTGAAGCGGAACATCGCGTCCTATCGCGGGAGGAATTGATGCGTCCGCAGGAATGTCCCCGCTGTCAGGGAGCCAAAAAAGTCTTCGTTTGCGCGCGCTGGCTGAGCTCGAACGGCCATTGCTGTCCGGAGGGCACCCACCGGATTAACTGCCCAGGACACAGCGTCGCCTGTCTCGAATGCAGCGGGCGCGGCAGCTAGAGCGTTTCACCGTTTCACGGAAACGGCGAACCACTCTATCTCCTTGTTATTACGCAATTCCGGACGGAAAACCGCTCACACTTTTCCTGGAATTGCTCTAGCGGTACCCGACAGCCTCCGATCGACCACAGCGTCGCCGTGGCTCAATCCTGTACTC
>NZ_RZRY01000491.1:0-4836 GCF_003998035.1 Mesorhizobium sp. M2A.F.Ca.ET.039.01.1.1
GGCCCACACGGCGCATGTTCTCATACATCACATCATAGAGCGCTTTGTTGGGCAAAAGGTTAGAGTAACCGCCGGTGATTTGCACTTTCACCGATGTCTCGGTCATAAGCGCAGCACCTTCTGCAATCTTCTGCACGCGCGCGAACACCCGCTCAGCGTCTTGTACGCTCGGAGAACGAATAGAATAAGATGATTCAGCATACGCCTGCACTACGTTGGGGAACTCACCGCCGGCGTTGATGATGGCATAGTGGACGCGAGCATTGGAGGGTATGTGCTCGCGCATGTAGTTGACACCAACATTCATTAACTCGACTGCGTCAAGCGCGCTGCGCCCCAAATGGGGATCCGCTGCCGCATGCGCCGCGCGACCCGTAAAGGAGAAACGCGCCCACTTTGCAGCGTTCGAGGATTTAGTCAGCACTTCGTTAACCACCGCTGGATGCCAGCATAAGGCGGCGTCGAGATCGTCAAAGGCGCCGGCTCGGGCCATAAAGGCCTTGCCCCCTCCAGCTTCCTCCGCCGGGCAGCCGTAAAAGCGCACCGTACCTTCAATGCCTTCAGATGCGATCGCATCCTTTAATGCAACTGCTGCAAGCGCGGAGCCTGAACCCAGAAGATTGTGCCCGCAACCATGACCTGGCCCACGCGCGGTCGATGAGCTCAGTTCAGTTGCGCCTGAGACTTGAGCAAGATCGGGAAGCGCGTCGTATTCGCCGAGGATGCCAATGATGGGGCCGCCCTCGCCGAACTCGGCGACAAAGGCGGTAGCAATGCCGCCGACGTTCGTCGTGATGCGAAAGCCTTCGCGCTCGAGCATAGCGATGTGCTCGACAACCGAGCGATGCTCCTCAAATGCCAATTCTGGCATTGCCCATATGCGGTCGCTTAAGGCGCAGTACTCGGCAGCTTTCGCGTTTACGCGGCGGACGATTTCATCAAGGCTGAGAGGGTCGTTTTGCATACTTCTAAATCCCTTGAGGTTTATGGCTAATTGTTCGGATGGCCGTATCCGGAAGCATTCAATTTCCCTGGTAATTTTTCGGCTGTCCGGCGATCCTGCCAATGTGCGCGGGCGACAAGGTAGGCCGTTCTGCGCACCGACTGAACTTTCAAGGGTCGAGATGCCCCCAACCCGGAGGTCAGCTTAACTTTCGGTGATGACGGGCCGCTCGCCGCCACGATACAGCACAGCGCGCAGGTGAGGACACTCAAAGGTTTGCAATCTATTTGCGTCGAGTTCGAAATATCCTCGGCCGTTGGCCTTCAACCCTTCTAAATCATTCAACGAGAGTCGGCCGGATTCTTACGCAACGAACTACGCGGGTAGCGCGAAGCGAGGGTCGAGCATGTCACGCAGGCCATCACCGATCAAATTGACGGCCAATACTACAGCCACGATTACGAGGCTTGGGTACAATATTAGGTACGGCGCGATCAGAGCAAACGAACGACCTTCAGCGACGATATTGCCCCAACTTGGGTTCTCAGGTGGAACACCGACGCCCACAAAGCTCAGGTAGGCTTCATAAAGAATAGCCAGGCCACAGATATAGGTTGCTTGCACGGCGATTGGGGCCAACGCGTTCGGCAAGATGTACTTGAACAGTAGCCGCAGAGGACTAGCGCCGTAGGACCGCGCCGCCTCTATGAAGACCTGCTCGCGAAGCGTCAGCGTCAAGCTTCTAACCAATCTTGCAACACCGGGCACTTCCGGTATCGCCAAAGCCAGGATTACGGTCAAGACCCCGCCACCGAAGATCGTCGCCAAGGCAATGGCGAGCAGGATCCCCGGTATCGCCATGATGCCGTCCATGACCCTCATCAAGATCTTGTCTGATGCCTGCCCGGCTCCTGCGACAAGACCCAAGATTGTTCCGGCTGTTGTAGCCAGAATCGCAGTGGCCAGTCCAATCGCGAGCGAGACCCGCCCGCCATAAAGCACACGGGTGAAAATGTCCCGCCCGAACATGTCGGTGCCCAACAAATGGGTGCTACTGGGCGGATTGAGTCTCAACTCCGGACTTATCGCCAAGGGATTAAGATTGGCTATCCCAGGACCTAGATAGGACACTAGCACAACCGAAAGCATGAAAATCACGGCGACACGCACCGACGTCGGCAGGCGCGTCATATGCGGCCACAACAGAGGAAATGTCATACGGTTCACTCCTCAAGTATATTTAATTCTCGGGTCCATTAGGGGATACGATAGGTCCACCAGCAGATTTACCACGACATACACGCACGCGCTTATCAGTAGGACCCCCTGAATGACCGGAACATCCCTGTGCTGGATGGCTTCCACGAGCAGACTGCCGACCCCGGGAATTGCGAAGACGGCCTCTGTTATGACCACGCCACCAAGCATGCCGGCGAACGACATTCCAATCACGGTGGCCAGGGGTACGGCAATCAGCTTAAGGCAGTGTCGAACGAGGATCGTGAATTCGTCGAGACCTTTCGCCCGCGCGACACGGATAAAGTCCTGGTTCAGCACTTCGATCGCGCTCGCTCTAGTAATCCGGGTGATGAGTGCTGTTTGCGCAAATCCCAGCATGGTTGCGGGGAGAAGCACATGCCGCAAGACCTCGGTCACACCGCTGTCGAGTCCTGGGAACCCGGAGACCGGCATGGATCCAAAGTACACACCGAAGATGAATATCAGCACATACCCGATTAGAAAGGGAGGGATCGCTGTGCCCGCTACCCCAAAGAGCGATACTAGGCGATCAGCGACGCCCCCTCTTCTTTGTGCTGCCAACAATCCCAATGGCAGCGATATGGTAACCTGAACCACAGTTGCCGCGATGGCGAGAATAAGCGTGGGTTCTACTCGCGACAGGATGAGATTGAATACGGGTTGTCTAGAAAAGATCGAGTTCCCCAGGTTTCCCCGGACGATATTCGTCAACCAATGAAGATATTGGACAACCAGCGGATCATCGAGATGAAGGCTCTCCCGGATAGCCGCGATCTGTGCCGGCGTGGCGTAGTCGCCCGCCAGCACAGCCGCCGCATCTCCAGGGCTCAGATACGTCAGACCGAAAACTATGGCGGTCACGACCCCCACCACCGGAATGACGGAAAGCACTCTGGTAATGAGATACCTGATCATATTTACCTCACGAACCGTAGACGCGATGCGCTACTGGCCCTTCCGCCGGATGTTCCAGAAATAGGCATAAGGTGCCTCGGGATTGAACCCCTCGAGGTCGGCGCCATAAACAGTCGGAATGCCGTACTCTCCCGTCATGACAAAGGGAAAGTAGGCTGATGCGCGGGCTTGGAGGTCAAAAGTAATTTTCTTTTTCTCGTTCTCGTCGACTGCGCTGGCGAAGGCAGCTCTCAGTTTCTCGAGCTTTTCATCGCAAGGCCAACCAAACCAAGCCTTGTCGCAGTTCGCGGCCAGCATCAAATGGGTGATCGGGGAGCTGGCAGGTCCCACCTCCATGTAGGTAGGGAACAGGTTCCACCCGCCTTCAGAAGCTGGCGCCTTAGACGTGCGGCGCGACGTCACGGTAGCCCAATCCATCGCTTGAAGGTCGACTTGGACGCCAATCTTTCTCAACTGCTGTGCCAAGTACAGTGATCTCGCGTGGGCCTCCGCCCAATCGGTTAGATCGAAAATGACAATCGGCTTCCCATCGTAACCGGCTTCTTTGAAAAGCTCTTTAGCCTTGTCAAAGTCCGCGGCACCCCGGTGGCCGCTATAGGCGGACTCGTCGCCATACTTCCCCTCGCAAGTAAGATAAGCATAGCACGGATGCCAGAATTGCGGGTCACCCACAGAAATCTGCATGACCTCCTTTTGGTCGATGAGATAGGTGAGAGCTTCAGTCGCCTTGATGTTGTTGAACGGTGGCACCTCGTGATTCACCACGAAAAGGCTCTGCACGAAATAACCTTTCGAGACCACGAGCTTCGGATCTTTTCGCAGCGCCAAGGCGTTGTCGATCGCGGGAGTTAGCCAGATATCCTGTTTGCCGGTCAGCATCGCTGCCATCGCGGTGTTTGGGTCGGGAATGTAAGAAACTTCAATCTTGTCGAAAGTTGCCTCTTTCTTCCCCCAATAGAAGCTCGGCGGGTCGTTGCGCGGAGTGTAGAAGGAGTTCTTGGTGTAAACCGGCGTTTGCCCTGGCTTCCAGGTCGAGAAATCGAACTTATAAGGACCAGAACCGGTTGTATCGGTGAGTTGTTCCGTGGGCGGCAGGGAGGCGACCCGCTTGGGCATTATGAAAGGGACGTTGCCCTCAGTACTGGCAAGCGCCGAGGGAACGTCGAACGGCTCGCTAAGTTCAATCCGAAACGTCAGATCGTCGACTTTCACCATGTCCTTGGTCCGTGATCCAAGGAGACCACCGACCACATCCCGAGACTCCCAGCGCTTCAATGACTGGATGACGTCGTCAGTGGTGATTGGAGCTCCGTCGGAGAATTTCAAGTCCTTGCGGAGCGCGATTGTGTAAGTCTTCTTGTCCGAGCTTACATCAACTTTGTCGACCATTTGGGGACGAGCCGTGCCGCTGCTGTCGAATTCGAACAATTTGTCGTAAATGAGATATCCATGGATTTGCGTATCTCCCGATGTTGTCACAATGGGATCAACAATTTTCAGGGCGCTTCCCTCTATTATGCGCAGCGTGTCCGCCTCCGCTGAACCGACGGATAAAACGCCGACAACAGCAGTTGTTACTAACCGACGCACTGCAGCTGTTCTGGACGTCCATGTCATGAGCTTAATCGTCATTTTCGTTCCCTCTAGTTGTTTAAAGACCAATAGGCTGTAGTGCCCATTGGGTTCTCCTGCTCCCATTCCTCGCCCCAAATCATGAC
>NZ_RZRY01000492.1:0-4835 GCF_003998035.1 Mesorhizobium sp. M2A.F.Ca.ET.039.01.1.1
GACTGGACATCTATCGCGATCGTCATCCACGGGCGGAGCAAGGAGCGAAGCGACGCGCGCAGACCCGAGGATCCATGCCATGACTTGGAAGCGCCGCGGCGATCCAGAAATTCTGCACCGTTGCACACTTCGGTCCAGGTAACGGAATGGATTCTAGGGTCTGCGCGCGTCGCTTCGCTCCTTGCTCCGCCCTAGAATGACGAGGTTTAGAAGCCTCCAGCTCATCGCCAGCGTTTGCGCTGACTATCCCAACGGACGTTGATAGCCTTGCCCGTGAAACCTGCAATCTTTCAAAATCACCGTGTTGAGGAACTAGTGCGCCAGCGCCTGCTCCAGATCGGCGACCAGATCATCGCCGTCCTCGATGCCGCAGGAGAGCCGCACCAGCGAATCGGTAATCCCGATGGCGCCGCGTTTCTCCGCCGGGATCGAGCCATGCGTCATCAGCGCCGGGTGCTCGATCAGGCTTTCGACGCCGCCCAGGCTTTCGGCCAGCGTGAAAAGCTGGGTGCGTTCGAGGAAGCGTTTCGTTCCCGCCAGGTCGCGGTCGAGGTCGACCGAGATCATACCGCCGAAGGCGTGCATCTGCTGGACGGCGATGGAATGCTGCGGGTGGCTGGCGAGGCCTGGATAGATGACCCGGCGGACATTTTTTCGCGTTTCCAGCCATTGCGCTATTTTCAGGCCATTGGCCGAGTGGCGCTCCATCCTCAGCGCCAAAGTCTTGATGCCGCGCAGGGCCAAAAAACTGTCGAAGGGGCCGGAGATGGCGCCGATGGCGTTCTGCAGGAATTTCAGCTGGTCGGCGAGTTCCTTGTTGTCGCCGACGACCGCCACGCCGCCGACCATGTCGGAATGGCCGTTCAAATATTTCGTCGTTGAATGCACGACGATGTCGATGCCGAGCTCCAGCGGGCGCTGGATATAGGGGCTGCAAAAAGTATTGTCGGCAACGGTAAGCAGACCCTTACGCTTTGCAAGCGCCGCGAGAGCTTCGAGGTCGACGATGCGCAGCAGCGGGTTGGTCGGCGTCTCGACCCAGAGCAGCTTCGTGTCCGGCCGGATCGCGGCTTCGACCGCGGCCAGGTCGGTGAAATCGGCGAAGCTGACCTGCAAGCCCGCGGAACGTTTGCGCACCCGCTCCATCAGCCGGAACGAGCCGCCATAGATGTCGTCGGTGGCGACGATATGGGCGCCGGAATCGAGCAGCTCCAGCACCGTCGAGATCGCCGCTAGGCCGGAGGCGAAGGCGAAGGCTTTCGTGCCGCTTTCAAGGTCGGCGACCGCGCGCTCGAAGGCGAAGCGCGTCGGATTCTGGCTGCGGGCATACTCAAAGCCCTTGTGCACGCCGGGCGATTGCTGGCCGTAGGTGGAGGTGGCGTAGATCGGCACCATCACCGCGCCGGTCGTCGGGTCGTGGCTCTGGCCGCCATGGATGGTGCGGGTGGAAAAGGCCAGGCGGTTCTTGCCGTTTGAAGTCATTTTGCGCGGCGCCTCAGATGGTTGATCAGGTCGATACGGGTTATCAGGCCGATGAACTCCTCGCCATCGAAGACGATGGCGACCTCGTTGCGGTCGAAGACAGGCAGCAGCGCGTCCAGCGTCTGGTTGGCCTGCAGCGTGTGCAGGTTCGACGTCATGGCGGAGCGCACCGGGCCGTTGAAGCGATCCCAGCGGCCGTCATAGGGGCCGTCGACCTTGGCCAGGATATCGCTTTCGTCGACGATGCCGACCAGCCTGCCCTCATCCAGCACCGGCAGTTGCGAGACATCGGAACGGCGCATGCGGCCATAGGCGTTGAGCAGGCTTTCCTCCGGGCCGACCCAGACGGTGTCGCCTGTGCGGTGCGAGCGCATGACGAGGTCGCGCAAGTCGCCATGCTGCTCCTGCTCGGCAAGGCCCTGCTCTGCCAGCCAGAAATCGTCGAAGACTTTCGACAGGTACTTGTTGCCGCTGTCGCAGACGAAGGTCACGACGCGCTTGGGCACCGTCTGCTCGCGGCAATAGCGAAGTGCGGCCGACAACAGCGTGCCCGAGGACGAACCAGCGAGGATGCCTTCCTTGGACAAGAGATCGCGCACCGCCAGCATGCTCTGCTTGTCGGGGATGGAATAGGCCTTTTTCACCAGCGAGAGATCGGCATTGGGCGGCACGAAATCCTCGCCGATGCCCTCGACCGTCCAGCTGCCCGCCTCCTCCATCTTGCCGGTCTTGATCAGCGGCGCCAGCACGGAGCCGACCGGATCTGCGAGCACCATCTCGGTCTTCGGTGAATGTTTCGCGAAAAAGCGGCCAAGGCCAGTGAGCGTGCCGCCGGAGCCGACACCGACCACCACCGCGTCGACATCGCCGTCGAGCTGCCAAAAGATTTCCGGGCCGGTCGTCGTCTCATGCGCCAGCGGATTGGCCGGGTTGGCGAACTGGTTGGCATAGAACGCGCCGGGCAGCTCGGAAGCGATCTTCTCGGCCATGTCCTGGTAATATTCGGGGTGGCCCTTGCCGACATCGGAGCGCGTCATGCGCACCTCGGCGCCGAGCGCGCGCAGATGCTGGATCTTCTCGCGCGACATCTTGTCGGGCACGACCAGGATGATGCGGTAGCCTTTCGGAATGCCGACCTGGGCAAGGCCGAGGCCGGTGTTGCCGGCAGTGGCCTCGACGATCGCGCCGCCGCGCCTCAACTTGCCCGCCTTCTCGGCGGCGGCGATCATCGACAGCGCGATGCGGTCCTTGATCGAGCCGCCGGGATTCTGGCTTTCGAGCTTGATGAACAGCCGGCATTTGCCGGTGTCGAATTTGGTCAGCTCGACGATCGGCGTCTGGCCGATCAGGTCGAGCACCGAAGCGTAAGGCGGGCGAAGCCTCGACAGGTTTGTGTCCGCGCCGCCGGGCGCTTTTGTCTGCTCGCTCATCTTGAGTGCTCCATCGAAGCAGTTCGAGGCGGATGTCGGCAATCTCGCGCATCAAGCCGCCGGAATCCATTCCGGCTTGGCGGATCGCGCGCCCTGTCTTTTCCAGCCCTTTTCATCCGGAAAGAAGATAGATCGTGCCAATCCGGCGGCGAGTCGGGGAATGGAATTTCACGGAGGGCGCTTTGGAGAAGGTTGATTGGAAATCGATCATCAGCGTCGAGTTTTTTCACACCCCCTCTGGCCCATTGGGCATCTTCCTTGTGGGCATAGCCGCGCGAGTCTCTGGGATGTCGTCAAGGCGATAGAGAGGTTTCTTGGTGTGACGGGCAACCTATCCTTCGTCATTCTAGGGCGGAGCAAGGAGCGAAGCGACGCGCGCAGACCCTAGAATCCATGCCGTGACCTCGGCCGCAGAATGCAGCGGTCCAGAATAGCCGCCGATAACTGCACCAACTAAGATCACCAGATGACCGGCTACGTCTACATGACCGCGAGCCAGAAAGGCGGCACGATCTATATCGGTGTCACCAATGACCTTGCTCGTCGCATGCCCGAGCACAAGACTGGCCAAGGCTCCAGCTTCACCAGCCGCTACGGCGTGCAGCGTCTGGTCTGGTACGAGGAATACTTCGACATCGCCGATGCAGTTCAGCGTGAGACGTCATTGAAGCGCTGGCCACGGCAGTGGAAGATTGATTTGATCGAGACGACTAATCCCGAGTGGTTCGAGCTCTTTCGCGGAATTGGCTGGTGAACGTTCTGCGCCGTGGAGGCTCTCAATCGTCACGGCATGGATTCTAGGGTCTGCGCGCGTCGCTTCGCTCCTTGCTCCGCCCTAGAATGACGACCGATTGCAGCGAGCGCCTCACCCCAGCAGCTGCTTGCTCAGCTTCGCGCACTGCACGCGGATGTCGGGAATGGCGTCGATCTCGAAGAAGGTGCCGCGCGTCAGCGGGCCGACGGCGAGCAGCTTCGACGACACCGTGCCGTCGGCCGCGATCAGCTCGCATTTCGCGGTGACGTCGAGCCCGAGGCGCAGCGGATCCGGCCGCGCCACGCCACGCTCGATCAGCGCGCGCACGAGGCCGTTAGAGGTCCTCGAAATGTCGCGGGCGATGCCCATGCAATCATAAAGGCGGGCGACCTGCAGGGTCTCGATATCCTGCGTGCCGCGCGGCTGGATTTTTACGGTGAAGCCGCCGTTCGCCTCGACATTCACGATCCTGCCGGCGACGAGGCGGATGCGGCCCGAACTGACCGCCTCGGTGACGCGCTGGTAGACTTCCGGCGCCATGCGGTGGCGGTGGATGTCCCACCAGGCCTTGGTGTGCTCGACGAAGCGGCGCTTGGCGGAGGACGGCCAGTTCTGCCAGATCGTCTGGTTGAAGGGCCGCAACCCATCGACCACGTCGCGCCAGTCGCCGCCGGCCTTCTGGGTCTCGCGGATCAGGTTGCGGAACCAGCCGACGAAATAGGAAAGCTCCGTGCCGAGTGGGATGTCGGCGATGTCGAGCTTGATCGGGTTGCCCTTGCGATGCGGCGACGGCAGCAGGCCGCGCCGCGATACCGCGACGATCGGGCCGCGATGGCCGCGCTGTTCCAGCGACAGGAAGGCGTCGACCATGCTGAGGCCCGTGCCGAGCAGCAGGACACCGGCTTGCGGATCGAGCGCGGTGTCGGCCTCCGTGCCCATGCGGATGGCGTGGCCCTGGAAGGCGCCGGGCTGCTCGTCATGGCCGGTGGCAAGCACGGCCAGATGGCCAACGACGCTGGTGCCGTTGGCGAGCACCACCTCGACACCAGCCGACGTCGGCGAGATCGACAGGCTCTCCTCGGCAATCAGCCGCAACCGGCCGGTCTCGCGCTCACGTTCCACCAGATCGTCGAGCAGCTCCCCAGGTAACGGGCATAGAGACTGCGCGG
>NZ_RZRY01000493.1:0-4834 GCF_003998035.1 Mesorhizobium sp. M2A.F.Ca.ET.039.01.1.1
TGCTGACGCTGACCGGGAAATGGAACGCAATCCGCCGCCGGGAGAAATACGCGCTCGGCCCCGGCGCCTGGGCGCCCTGGCTGAGCCAGGCCTCGATGTGGGCGGGCAAGCGCGCCGACGGGCTTGCCTACCGCCTCAAATCTGCGCCGGCAGCGTCAGTGCTCGCGCCCTACAGGATGGCCGCGCCATGAACGTCGAGCGCCATCCGCTGCTGCGCCACCTGCGCCCCGCCCTGCCCCCTCCTCCGTGGCCCAGGCAGCGGCCACAGGTCTCCTTCATCGTCTGCACGCGCGACCGCCTGGCCGTGCTCGAAGCCTGCATCGAATCGATCCGCGCCGCTTGCCGGGCGCACCCGGCCTACACAGCCGAACTGGTGGTGGTCGACAACGGCTCGCGCGACGGCACGGCCAGTTATCTTTCGGCGACCGCCGCTAGCTCTGACATCGCCCTGACCGCAATCTCGGAGCCTCGCCCCGGACTGGCGGCGGCGCGCAATGCGGGGCTGGCGCGGGCGCGCGGGCGGGTGCTGGTGTTCGTCGACGACGACTGCAGGCTCGACCGCAGCTATCTCATCGACCTCGAGCGGCATTATGCGAGCGGCGAGAAATGGCTGATCCGCGGCGGCCGCGTCGAGACCGGCGACGTGCTGGACCTGCCCTTCACCATCAAGCGCTGCGACGAGCGCGAGCGGCTGACGCCGGCGGTCCACCCGGGCGGCTTCGTGCTCGGCTGCAACATGACCATGCACCGCGACGTCGCCGCCCGCATCGGCCCCTTCGACGAACGCTTTGGCGCCGGCGGGGCGCTGCGCTCGGCCGAGGACACGGATTATCTGGTGCGGGCGATGCTCGCCGGCATGGCGGTTGAATATGTGCCCGACATGACGATCTTCCACCATCACGGACGGCGCGACCGCATGGCGATCGACCGGCTGCACCGCGACTATCATTTCGGCAACGGCGCGCTGTTGCTGAAGCATTTTCGCCGCGCGCCCTGGCTGCTGCGCCATTTCTACTGGGCGGCCCGGGCCGCCATGCGCGAGCTCGTCGGCGGGCCGCGCTTCGACCAGGAGCTCAAACTGTCGCATTGGCCGATCGTTCTGATGAACCTCGCGGGCGCGGCGAAGTTCATCGCTCTCGTGCTTGTCAAGCGGCCGGCTCGAAAGCCTCAGTCGGGCAATGAGACCAACGAGGCCAGGGCGGAGGCCGGCGCGCGATGAGCGGGCGCCCGACCCTGTCGATGCTGCGCCGGGCGCTCGGCAGCCGGCAGCTTGGCCTGCTGCCCGCCGTCGTCGCGCTCGGGCTTGCAAGCGCGGCGCTCGAAGGCTTCGGCATCGGGCTGATCATCCCGCTGCTCGGCATCATCATGGGGCATGGCGACACAGCCGGCATGGCGGGCTTCTCGGCCCTCCTGCAGAAGGTCGGCGCCGGGCTCGGCGAGCGCGAGCGGCTGATTGCCATCGCGGCCGCGATCCTTGGCTCGATCCTCTTGAAGAACCTGCTCGGCTTCGCCAATTCGGTGCTGACCGCACATATCTACGGCAAGGCCAGCCAGGCGATCCGCGGCGCGCTCGCCGAGCGGCTGCTCAATGTCGGCTATCCGTTCTTCCTGAAGGAGAGCCCCGGGCGGCTGCTCAACATCATCTCCAGCGAATCCTGGCGGGCCTCGGACGCCATCCAGGCGATGCTGGGCTCGATCGTCAGCGCCTCGGCGTCGCTCATCCTGCTCGTCTTCCTGCTGCTGCTCTCCTGGCAGATGACGCTGCTGGTGATGCTCGGGCTGGCGCTGGTCCAGCTTGCGCATATGGCGCTGTCGGCGCATCTGAGAAAGCCAAGCCGAAGCGTTGCCTCGCGCAACAGCGCCTTGGCCTCACGGATGCTGCACCTGGTCCATGCCGGCCGGCTGATCCGCATCTTCGGCCAGGAGGCGCGCGAGAAGGCGGCGTTCGAGGCGGCGTCGGACGGCGTGCGCCGGGCGGCCTTCCAGCTTTCCAACCGCCAGGGCGCGCTGGCGCCGCTGACCGAAGTGCTGCACGCCATGTTGTTCCTGGCGGTGGTGATCGGGGCCTGGCTGGCGGGCCTGAGCTTCCCGATGGTCGCCGCCTTCCTCATCCTGCTCTATCGGCTGCAGCCGCATGCCAGGGCCCTGCAGATGACATGGAGCCAATTACAGGGGCTTTCCGGCTCGCTGGAGGAAGTGACCTGGCTGCTCGATCCCGAGGGCAAGCCGGCCGCGCCGCAAGGCCGCCGGCCGTTCGCGTCTTTAGGCGAAAAAATCGCCTTCGAGGGCGTGAGCTTCAGCTATGTCAATGAGGAGCAGCGCGCGGCGGTGCTGCACGCGGCGAGCTTCGACATAAGAAGCGGCCGCTCCACCGCCCTGATCGGCCGCTCCGGCGCCGGCAAGACGACCATCGTCAACCTGCTCTGCCGCTTCGTCGAGCCGGACGGCGGCCGCATCCTCGTCGACGGCGCGCCGCTTGGCGAGATCGATCCGGCCGCATGGCGGGCGCACATCGCCCTCGCCAGCCAAGAGCTGGAGCTGGTGGACGGCACGATCCTCGACAACATCACCTACGGCAAGGACACAGCGAGCGAGGAAGAAGCGCGGCGCGCGGCAGAGCTTGCCGAGGCGCATGAATTCATCGAGCGCCTGCCGCAGGGCTACCAGACGGTCGTCGGCTATCGCGGCGTCAACCTGTCGGCCGGCCAGAGACAGCGCATCGCGCTCGCCCGCGCGCTGGTGCGCGACCCCGACATCCTGATCCTCGACGAGGCCACCAACGCTGTCGACGGGCTTTCGGAAGCGGCGATCGTGGAAACACTGAAGTCGCGCGCCGGACGCCGCACCACGATCGTCATCAGCCACCACCATTCGACGATCTCGTTCTGCGACGACCTGGTGATCCTGGAGCATGGACGGGTGCGGAAGCAGGCGCCGTTCGCCGAGTTGGCGGCGCGCAGCATGGATGAGTTGTACCAGCCGGAGTGAGGAGCGCGAAGGATCGAGGCGCTTCGGAACCTTGGTTCCTCGCCCCCACGAAGGTGGGGAGAGGTGGCGCGGCGAAGCCGCGACGGAGAGGGGGAAACGCGCCGGCCTGGAAAGCAGTCGGAGGGAACCCGCCAGCGTCGCAGGCCCCCTCTCCGCCCCGCTGCGCGGGGCACCTCTCCCCCGCCTTGGCGGGGGCGAGGAACCCAAGTCCTATCCCGCCATCGCCAGCGGGGCGGCGCTCTTGTTGGGGATCTGGATGTCGATCTCCAGCGTCGACATGGTCGCGCCGCGGTCCATCGAGACCTGGAGATAGTCCTGGTCGATCTGCACATGTTTGGCAATGACCGCCATGATCTCCTCGCGCAGGATGGAGACGAGGTCGGGCTGGCCGCGGCTCTGGCGCTCATAGGCGAGCAGCAGCTGCAGCCGCTCGCGCGCCACCGGCGCGCTGGTGCGCCGCTTGAAGAGGTCGAGGATGCTCATGCGGCCCTCCTTCCGAGCAGCCGGTCGAGGAAGCCCTTGCGTTCGAAGGGGACGACCACCGGCAGGTCTTCGCCTTCAAGGCGTCTTGCCGCTTCGAGGTAAGCCTTTGCGGCCCCATTGAGCGGTTCCGAGAGCGTGACGGGCGAGCCTAGATTGGAGGCCCGCAGCACATCCTGGCTTTCCGGGATGATGCCGAGCAGCGGCGTGGAGAGGATCTCCAGCACGTCGTCGATCGACAGCATCTCGCCGCGCGAGGCGCGCGCCGCGTCGTAGCGCGTGACCAGCACGTGTTTTTGCACCAGCTCGCCCTGCTCGGCCTTCATGGTGCGGGCGTCGAGCAGGCCGATGATGCGGTCGGAGTCGCGCACCGACGACACTTCCGGGTTGGTGACGATGACCGCCTCGTCGGCGAAGCGCATGGCGAGCTGCGCGCCGCGCTCGATGCCGGCCGGGCTGTCGCAGAAGACATAGTCGAACACCGAGCGCAGCCGGGCGATGACTTCCGCCACGCCCTCTTCGGTGAGTGCGTCCTTGTCGCGGGTCTGCGAGGCCGGCAGCAGATAGAGCGTCTCCAGCCGCTTGTCGCGGATCAGCGCCTGCGACAGCTTCGCGGTACCCTGGATGACGTTGACGAGGTCGAACACCACGCGGCGCTCGGCGCCCATGATGAGGTCGAGGTTGCGCAGGCCGACGTCGAAATCGACCAGCGCCACCTTCTTGCCGGTCTTGGCCACGGCGGCGCCGAGCGCGGCCGTCGAGGTCGTCTTGCCGACGCCCCCCTTGCCCGATGTGACCACGACTACCTTGCCCATTTATACAGCCTCCGTTGGCGATTTTTATTCATGACCGTGCCGGGCACGGCGGACTCGTTAACAACTTTGGCACGCGAAACCGGTCCGAAGCTTGCGGCCTCAGCCGAGCGGCACCACGCAGAGCGCATCATTGTCGAGGAAGGCCTGCACGGCCTTGCCGCGCGACACCCCTTCCATCTCCTCGGCGGTCGTGTACCAGCCGTCGACGGCGAGCAGCTCGGCCTCGTTCTTGCGGCAGAAGATGCGCGCCGAAACATTGCCTTCCGAGCCGGCGATCGCGCGGCCGCGCAGCGTGCCATAGACATGGATCGAGCCGCCGGCGACGATTTCCGAGCCGGACGCGACCGAGCCGAGCACGATGACGTCGCCATGCGGATGGAACACCGACTGTCCCGAGCGGATCGGCGCCTTGATCATCAGCGTGCCGGCGGAATGCCGCGCCGGCTCGGCGCCCGCGCTTGCGGCTTGCGCCGGTTCGATCCTGACCGCTTCGAGCTTCGCCAGCTCGGGGTCGACCGGCTCGTCGGCGGACATCGCGATCTGCGGAGCCT
>NZ_RZRY01000494.1:0-4820 GCF_003998035.1 Mesorhizobium sp. M2A.F.Ca.ET.039.01.1.1
CAACCAGCACGGCCCGGACGCGTTCCGCTTCTACACCAAGACCAAGACGGTCACCTCGCGCTGGCCGTCCGGCATCAAGGACGGCGCCGAGTTCGTCATCCCGACGATGAACTAGCCGGACGGTTTCCTGCTTGCGCGTCCTCGCCTTCGGCTGCGGGCGCGCTGGCGGGCATCAAGGACGGCGCGGAGTTCGTCATTCCAACGATGAACTGAGCGGACGGTTTCCTGATTGCGCGTCCTCGCCTTCGGCTGCGGCGCGCGGCAGGCATCAAGGACGGCGCGGAGTTCGTCATTCCGACGATGAACTAGCCGAACGGTCTTCTAAGAGACTTCAATGAAGCGCGGCGCCAACCGCGCTTTCTTTTTATGCTGCGTCGACCCTCTCGCTTCTCGGTTCCATGTCCAATCCAGGGCATTATTCCAAGAACGGCACGTCGAGAGCGTATCCGCGCCTTCCAAAATTCCATCGCCGTGTGATGGAACCAACAGACCGGTATCCGCCTTAGGCTGTATTCCTGCCATGCGTGCAGGCAACCGAACAGCGCCGGTGGCAGCCGGGGTTCTCGTCTGGCGCGAGGAGGTGTCAGATGACACGATTTGTTGTGGCGGCAATGTTGGCGACGGCGGCGATCACCCTTGGAGCCGCCCCGGCAAGCGCGGCGGCGCAATGCGCGGCCCGCGCCGACATCATCAAGGCGCTGGGCGACAAGTTCCACGAAACCGAGGCCGGGCGCGGCCTGATCAATCCGAACGTCGTGCTGGAGATCTTCGTTTCCGATCAGGGCAGCTGGACGGTTCTTGCCTCCGACACCAAGGGGCAAAGTTGCGTTCTCTCGGTCGGCGAGGGCTGGGACAGCCCGACGATCAGGGCGGCGATGCCGGGCGCCTGAACGAAGGCTGTGCCGCAGCGAGCCTGGCGGCGGGATGCCGCTCAGACCGTCGGTATCGTACCGCCGTCAATGACATATTCGGCGCCGTGGATCGCCGATGCGCGATCCGAAACCAGGAAGGCGACCAGCTCGGCGATCTCCCGCGGCCATGCCGGCCGGCCGATCGGGATGCCGCCCAGTAATTGCCTGAGACTATGCCCGCTACCCGCCATGCGTCGCCATTGGCCGTCGCGTCGGCGACTTCGACCGTCACGCGGTATTTGCTCGTGGTCGTTTCCATCCAGGTCCGGATAGCGGCCGGTCCGCGATGTACCTCGCCTTCGTCCCGGACAGTGGCATCCATCGAGAACGGGAGAAGCATGCCGTCGATATCGTGACGGTTCTTGGCGGCAAAATAGATCGTCAGCGGCCTGGGAAGTTCTATCGCCATGGCTTGTCTCCGTGTGTGTTGCCGGCGCCGTTCGAGGCGCGTGGCGCTTGCTCGGCCGTTAAGATGAGGTATGCTGTGGAAATGACAAGAACCGACAAAAAAGTAAGGTACTTACCTGAAAGTGAGCCCGAGCTTCTGACGCCTTCGTCCGCGGCGATCGGCGTCGAGAACGTGCTGCGCATTCTCGAAGGCCGGTGGAAGCTGGTGATCCTGTTTCACCTGTTCGGCGGCAAGGTGCTGCGCTTCTCCGATCTCGAGCGGGCCATTCCCGCGATCTCGCAAAAGATGCTGATCCAGCAACTCAGGCAGATGGAAGCCGACGGCATCGTGCGCCGCATCGTCCATCACCAGGTGCCGCCGAAGGTCGAATACTGTCTGACCGACTGGGGTCAGGCGCTGTGCCCGGCTCTCGATGCCCTGTTGAAGTGGGCGGCTCGGAAGGAGCCTGCCGAAGGCTGATCGATCGCCTCACCGCGACTTGGCCGCGGCGACATGCGCCGCGAAGGGGTTGTCGGCGGCGATGGCCAGCGCTTCATAGAGCGCCTTGTTTACGAGGCGCAGCTTCACCATATCGAATCCAGGGAGTGATGATCTCCCGACGACAGACCGGAAACCAGAAGGAGCGACGTGATGAAGACGTCTGATCCGGCCTGGAGCCTTCCGGCACACTGAGGCGGCCGAATGTGCCTCCCTTGCCGGAATGCGAAGGCGAAGGAGGTGCCCCATGGCACGCGATTTTTCGTTTCAATGGATCATGCTTGCAGCCGTTGGCGCCCTGATGGCGATATCGGCAGTTCCGGCGCGGGCGCAAATCATCTGCGGCGGCCACAACTATCTGGTCGCGAGGCTGGCGGAGGCGTTCGAGGAGAAGCGGCTGGGCTATGGCGTGGCAGGCCAAGTCGCCATTTTGGAGGTGTTCGTCTCGGCAAGCGGAACCTGGACCATCCTGATGACCGACGTCAAAGGCCAGAGCTGCATCCTGGCCGCCGGCGAGGGATGGGAGGATACGCTGGCGACCGCGGTCGGGCAGCCGGGCGGCTGAGGACGCCTTGAGCAGGTGCTGTCCTGCTCAACGCGTCGCGGCGACCTCGGCGTGGCCGCGCAGCAGCGCCATCAGTTTCTTGGCGTCCTTGGCGGCGCCTTCCTCGTCGCCGTCGAGGATCGAGCGGATCAGCGCGACGTGGTGCTCGGCTGATTCGGCAAGACCGGTGTCGGCCTTGTAGCGGAACCAGAAGCGGCGGCTGTGACTCTGCAGGGGGGCGGCCACTCGCGCCGCGAAGGGATTGTCGGCGGCGATGGCCAGCGCTTCGTCGAGCGCCTTGTCGGCCTGGATGAAGGCAAGCACGTTGCCCGAGATCACTGCCTTCTGCATCGCGAGCGCCGCCTCGTGAAACAGGTCGGCGGCCTCGCGGGTGACGAAGCGGGCGGCCGAGCGCGCGAGCACGACCTCGATGCCGCGCCTGGCATCGAGCACCCGCAGCCAGTCGCCGGCGTGAAGCGGCGCGACTGCGATGCCGGCGCGGGGTCTTATGTCGAGAAGCCCTTCCCAGGCCAGCCGCTGGATCGCCTCGCGCACCGGCGTGCGTCCGAGACCCAGGCGATCGATCAGCGCGCCTTCGGTCACGAAGCTCGACGGCGCCAGCTCGAGCGTGACGATCATGTGCTCCAGCGCGCGATAGGCCTTGGTCGCCGCCGGCTCGAAGGGGGCGTTCGCATCAGCGGATATCAGTGGGGAAATCAATAGCAGGCTCCTGATATATTTTTCATATATCATAACGGATTCAGCGTTGACACGCCAATTCTTAATAGATATACGACTGATATATCAGAGGAGATGCAAACCATGTGGACCGGAGTTTTCCCAGCCGTCACGACCAAATTCACCGCCGACGACCGGCTCGACCATGCCGAGATGGAGCGCTGCTACTCCCTGCAGATGGAGGCCGGCTGCGACGGCATCATCGTCTGCGGTTCGCTGGGGGAAGGGCCGATGCTGTCGCCTGACGAGAAGATCGAAGTGCTGAAGACGGCGCAGAAGGTCGCCGGCAAGAAGCCGGTGCTCTTGACCGTCAACGAGCCGGGCACCCGCGAGGCGGCGAGCATCGCGAAGCGCGCCGCCAGGGAAGGCGCCGACGGCCTTATGGTGGTGCCGAGCCCGATCTACCACACCAATCCGGAAGAGACCGTCGCCGCCCTTCGTGCCGTGGCGGAAGCCGGCGACCTGCCAGTGATGATCTATTCCAACCGGCTCGCCTATCGCGTCGACGTCACCGTCGACCTGATGGAGGAGCTGGCGACCGACAAGCGCTTCGTAGCCATCAAGGAATCGTCCGACGACATCCGCCGATCGACCGAGATCATCAATCGCTTCGGCGACCGCTACGACCTCTTCACCGGCGTCGACAATCTCGCCTTCGAGGCGCTCTCGGTTGGCGCCATCGGCTGGGTCGCCGGCCTGGTCACCGCCTTCCCGCGCGAGACCGTCGCGATCTACCAGCTGATACGGCAGGGCCGCCGCGAGGAGGCGCTGGCGATCTACCGCTGGTTCCGGCCCCTGCTCGACCTCGATGTCTCGAGCTATCTGGTCCAAAACATCAAGCTTGCCGAAGTGCTGGCGATCGGTACGAATGACCGCGTGCGCATGCCGCGCCAGCCGCTGTCGGGCGAACGCCGCAAGGCGGTCGAGACGATCGTCCGGGACGCGCTGGCGGTGCGGCCGACGCTGCCGTCGCTCCAGACGTCTCCTCGGTCGACGGACAGGCTGGTGGCGGCCGAATAAGGGACAGCCTTTCACGTGCAGCAAAATTCCGAAGAGGGGGGCGGCCCGTCATCCGCCCTTCGGGCATCTTCCTCCCGTTCACGGGGAGAAGCGGAAGACATCGCCATTATCGGCGGCGGCATCATCGGCATCTGCGCCGCGACCCTGCTCGCGGAAGCGGGGCGCAGCGTCATCGTCTTCGACCGGACCGGCGTGTGCGAGGAGACGAGTTCCGGCAATGCCGCCGCCTTCGCCTTCTCCGACGTGCTGCCGCTGGCGCATAAGGGGATGATCCGGCAATTGCCGAAATGGCTCGCCGATCCGCTCGGGCCGTTGGCCATTCCGCCGGCCTATCTGCCGAAACTCCTGCCCTGGCTGATCCGCTTCTGGCGGGCCGGCGCGGCGAAGCATTACGAGACGAGCCTGGCCACGCAGGCCGGCATGATGAAGCTTGCCGAGGCCGAGTGGATGGGCCTGCTCGACCGCTCCGGCACGCGGCCGATGCTGCGCGAGGATGGCTCGCTGGAATTCTATGAGAGCGAGGCGGAGTTCCGCGCCTCTCTGCCTGGCTGGGCCGAGCGGCAGCGTTTCGGCATCGGTTTCCGTCATGTCGAGGGCGAAGAGATGGCGGCGCTGCAGCCTGGTCTTTCGCCGCGCTTCGTCAAGGGCACCTTCGTGCCGGGCTGGAAGACGGTCGCCGATCCGAAGCTGCTCGGCAAGGCGGTCTGGACCTATGCGGAGA
>NZ_RZRY01000495.1:0-4819 GCF_003998035.1 Mesorhizobium sp. M2A.F.Ca.ET.039.01.1.1
GCGTGCGGCCTGCTCGATCGCCTCGACTCCGACATGGCGCACGCCGGTGACGATCATGCGGCCTTCGATCCCTGTCTTGGCCTTGGCGCGGGCCATGCCTTCGCCCAGCGCATCGGTATAGGCTTTTGGCGAGAGGCCAGCCTTCTTCGCATGGTCCGGCGAGGTGAAGACCTCGGAATAGATGGCACCGTCGCGAGCGAGGCTGGTCAGATAATAGTCGGCGAGGCGCGCATAATCGTCTTCCGTGCGAAACAGGTCGGACGCGAAATCATAAGCGGCGAGAAAGGAGGTGAAATCGTGCCAGACGAAGGAGCCATCTTGGATATAGGGCGAAGGATCCTTGCCATATTTGCGGGCCTGGGCAACGACAAGCTCGGGGGCCGCCGCGCCTTCGATGTGGCAGTGCAGTTCGGCCTTCAAGATCATGCGGTCATTGCGCGCGGCATGCTGTTCTCGCACGGAATCTGGCCGGAAAATCATGCGGGACCTTTCTCGACCGGGTTTTGCAAGCGCGGCCGAAAACCGCGCCTTGGACAATAGCGTCGGCACCATCGATCGGCTATGGTCCCGCCGGTTTTATGACGGATCAAAATAATGTCAGTTGAGAGAACCACGGCCGCGGGCGGCATGGAAACCTCCTATGGTTTCAGGAAGGTCGGGGCAGGCGAGAAGCAGCCCCTGGTCAACGACGTCTTCCATAAGGTGGCCAATCGATACGACCTGATGAACGATCTGATGTCGGCCGGGTTGCATCGGTTGTGGAAGGACGCAATGGTCGCCTGGCTGAACCCGCCGAAACGGCCGGGCTGGAAGGTGCTCGATGTCGCCGGCGGCACCGGGGACATCGCCTTCAGGATCGTCGAGGCCAGCCATCGCCAGGCCCATGCCACCGTGCTCGACATCAACGGTTCAATGCTCTCCGTCGGCCGCGACCGCGCCGAGAAGCAGGGGCTTGCGGCAAACACCGACTTCGTCGAGGCCAATGCCGAGGAATTGCCGTTCGAGAGCGAGACCTTCGACGCCTATACGATCGCCTTCGGCATCCGCAACGTGCCGCGCATCGAGGTCGCCCTTGCCGAAGCCTATCGCGTGCTGAAGCGCGGCGGCCGGTTTCTGTGCCTTGAATTCTCGGAGGTCGAGATGCCGCTGCTCGACAAGGCCTATGAGGCCTGGTCGTTCAACGCGATCCCCAGGATCGGCAAGGCGGTGACCGGCGACGGCGAGCCCTATTCCTACCTCGTCGAATCCATCCGCAAGTTCCCCAACCAGCAGAATTTCGCGGCGATGATCGCCCGCGCCGGCTTCGATCGCGTCACCTTCCGCAACTATTCGGGCGGCATCGCCGCCCTTCATTCCGGCTGGAAGCTTTGAGGCGGGACCTTTGAAGCAGGCCCCCTTGAAACAGGCCCTCTTGAATCGGGATGGCCAATGAGCAGCGTCGGCGCCGCCTTCAGGCTCGCCCGGGCCGGCTGGGTGCTGGTCCGCGAGGGCGTCGTCGCGGCGTTGCCGGGCGAGGAGCTCTCCGGCATGCCGAAATTCGGCTGGAGCGTTGCGCGACTTTTCACCCGGCGGCGGGCGCTGAGCTATCAGCGCGGCGACAGGCTGGCGCGCGCGGTGGTGCGGCTCGGGCCTTCCTATGTCAAGCTCGGCCAGTTCCTGGCAACGCGGCCCGATGTCGTCGGCAACGACATGGCGCTCGACCTCGCGCTGTTGCAGGACAAGATGCACACCTTTCCGAAGGCGGAAGCGGTCCACGCGATCGAGGCCTCGCTCGGCCGCAGGATCGACGATCTCTATTCGAGCTTCGGTGAGCCGGTGGCGGCGGCCTCGATCGCGCAGGTGCACAGGGCCGAGGTCATGCGCGAGGGCACTGCTTCGCGCGTGGCGGTGAAGGTCATCCGGCCCGGCGTGCGGCACCGCTTCTTCCAGGACCTCGAAAGCTATTTCCTCGCCGCCCGCCTGCAGGAAAAATACATCCCATCGTCGCGCCGGCTGCGCCCGGTCGAGGTGACGCAGACGCTGGCGCAGACCACCAGGATCGAGATGGATTTGCGGCTCGAGGCGGCAGCGCTTTCGGAGCTCGGCGAGAACACCAAGGACGATCCGGGGTTCCGCGTGCCGGCAGTCGATTGGGAACGGACCGGCCGCGACGTGCTCACCATGGAGTGGATCGACGGCGTCAAGATGAACGACATCGCCGGCCTTGCTGCCGCCGGTCATGACCTCAAGGCGATCGCCACCAATCTCATCCAGTCGTTCCTCAGGCACACGCTGCGCGACGGCTTTTTCCATGCCGACATGCATCCGGGCAACCTGTTCGTCGAGGCGGACGGCACCATCGTTGCCGTCGATCTCGGCATTGCCGGGCGGCTCGGCAAGAAGGAGCGGCGCTTCCTGGCGGAGATCCTCTACGGCTTCATCGTGCGCGACTATCAGCGCGTCGCCGAAGTGCATTTCGAGGCGGGCTATGTGCCGCGCCAGCACAATGTCTCGGCCTTCGCGCAGGCGATCCGCGCCATCGGCGAGCCAATCCACGGCCAGTCGGCCGACACCATCTCGATGGCGAAGCTTTTGACGCTTCTTTTCGAGGTCACCGAGCTGTTCGACATGGCGACGCGACCGGAGCTGATCCTGTTGCAAAAGACCATGGTGGTCGTCGAAGGCGTCGCCCGCACGCTCGATCCGGCCTTCAACATGTGGAAGACCTCCGAACCGGTGGTGGGCGACTGGATCGCCGGCAATCTCGGTCCGCGCGGGCTGCTCACCGACGCGCGCGAAGGCGCCAAGGCGCTGCTGGCACTCGCCCGCCAGGCGCTGGACCTTGCCGCCCGAACCGACCGGCTGTCGCGCGAGATCGACCTGATGGCCGAGAACGGCCTGCGCTTCGACGAAGCGACCGCGCAAGCCATCGGCGAGGCTGAAGCGCGCCACACCCGGTCCGGCCGCGTGGCGCTGTGGGTGATCGCGCTGACGCTGATCTACATCGCGTGGAAATCGCTCTGATTGCTTGCAATGCTAGCATCCAATTTGCTAGCGTTGCAGGCAGTTGACGGTTGGAACGGGATCATGGGCACGATTACTGTCCGTAATCTAGCGGACGACGTGAAGCAGAGATTGCGCGAACGTGCTGCAGCACGCGGCGTGTCCATGGAAGAACAGGCGCGCGAGATCCTGGGCAGAAGCGTTCTGTCCGCAGGAGCGGCGACCGCCCCGGAGGGCGAGAGCCTTTACGCGGCGATCCGCGGTCTGGTCGAGCCGCATGGCGGCTTTGATATTGAGCTGCCACTGCGCGGCCAATCCGTGGGAAGCCGCATGACTCTCTCCGGCAAGCGCATCCTGCTGATCATCGGCGGCGGCATCGCCGCCTATAAATCGCTTGATCTGATACGGCGGCTGCGCGAGCGCGGCGCTTCTGTGCGGGTGGTGATGACCTCGGCAGCGCAGGAATTCGTCACCACGCTGTCGGTCGGCGCGCTTTCGGCCGACCACGTCTTTACCGACCTGTTCGACCGCAAGGACGAGCACGATGTCGGCCATATCAGGCTGTCGCGCGAGGCCGACCTGCTGGTCGTGGCGCCGGCCACCGCCGACCTGATGGCGAAGCTTGCCAACGGCCATGCCAATGACCTTGCCTCGACGGTGCTGCTGGCCACCGACAAGAAGGTGCTGATGGCCCCTGCAATGAACCCGAAGATGTGGGCGCACGCCGCTACACGCCGCAACCGGGCGACGCTGCAGAAGGATGGCATCGCCTTTATCGGCCCCGCCAAAGGCGAGATGGCCGAAAGCAACGAAGCGGGCGAGGGCCGCATGGCCGAACCGCTGGAGATCGTCGCCGCGATCGAGACGATGCTTGACGAGAAGCCGAAGCCGCTTGCCGGCCGCAGGATCATCGTCACCTCCGGGCCGACGCATGAGCCGATCGATCCGGTGCGTTACATCGCCAACCGCTCTTCGGGCAAGCAGGGCCATGCCATCGCGGCCGCGCTGGCAAAGCTCGGCGCCGATGTGCGGCTCGTTTCCGGTCCGGTCACCATTGCCGATCCGGCCGGCGTCGCGACCACCCATGTCGAAACGGGCGCCCAGATGAAGGAAGCGGTCGAGAGCCTGCTGCCGGCGGATGCCGCTGTCTTTGTCGCGGCGGTCGCCGACTGGCGCATGGCCAACGCCGCCGGCGAGAAGATCAAGAAGGTGGCGGGCGAGGGGCCGCCTGCGCTGCAGATGGTCGAGAACCCGGACATCCTGGCCGGCATCGGCCATCATGCGCAGAGGCCTGGCCTTGTCGTCGGCTTCGCTGCCGAAACGCAGGATCTCATCGCAAATGCCGAGGCCAAGCTCAAGAAAAAGGGCGCCGACTTCATCGTCGCCAACGACGTCTCGCATGAAAGCGGCATCGGCCCATCGGGCGTGATGGGCGGCGACCGCAACAAGGTGCGCATCGTCTCCAGGGCCGGCGTTGAGGAGTGGCCGGAGATGGGCAAGGACGAGGTGGCGGCGCGGCTTGCCGCGCTGATTGCGGAGCGGCTGCAGACCGTCGTGGTGTGAGGCCGAAACCGGCGCTTCGGTCGCCGGCCCTCGACGTCACTCCGCGGCGATGCCGGGAAGGCTCGTGTTCGCGGCGAGCCCGGCCTCGATCGACTCGGCGATGATCTTCAGGCCGAGGTCCAGCTCTTCATCGGAAATCGTCAGCGGCGGCGCGATGCGGAAGACGCCGCCCATGCCGGGAAGCTTCACGATGTTCATGCTGAGACCGCGCCGGAACGCCTCAGCCGCGATCGCGGCGCCAAGCTGATGGTCGGGGACAGGGTCCTTGCGGTCC
>NZ_RZRY01000496.1:0-4801 GCF_003998035.1 Mesorhizobium sp. M2A.F.Ca.ET.039.01.1.1
ACCAGATTGCGCTTGCCGAGCATGAACGCGTCGGCCACGTGCTGAAGTGGCGCGAAGCTCGCCGTCGACGGCAAAGTCATCCACGATGAGCCGGAAGCCGAATATCCGATGCTCTACGAGCGCTTCGCCGAGATCATTCGAGCGGGCGCTTCCGATGTCGACCTCGCGCCACTTCAGCACGTGGCCGACGCGTTCATGCTCGGCAAGCGCAATCTGGTCGAGGCGTTCTTCGACTGAGTCGGCGAGACTGCATCACTCGACGATCGCAATCGCAAAGCCGTCATAGCCTTTGGCGCCAACCGTCTGGATGGCGGTGCCGTCCAGCCGCTTGTCGCCGCCGATGAACGAGAACGCCGCACGGGCGCCTTCGACATTGACGTCGAGGCCATCTTTATTGAGCACCGCACCGTCGCGGATGACGTTGTCGCAGACGATGACCGTGCCAGGGCGCGACAGCTTCATCGCCCAGTCAAGATAATTCGGGTTGTTGGGCTTGTCGGCGTCGATGAAGATCAGGTCGAATGGCCCGGCACTTTGGTCGACCAGCGCGGCGAGCGACTGGAGCGCCGGGCCGACCCGCAGGTCGACCTTGCCGGAAACCCCTGCCCGCTCGAAATTCGAGCGCGCGACCCTGGCGTGGTGGGGATCGAGTTCCAGCGTCACCACCTTGCCGTCCGCCGGCAGTCCCCTCGCCATCCAGATGGTCGAGTAGCCGCCGAGCGTGCCGACCTCCAGCACGGTCTTCGCGCCGCGGATGCGCACCAGCAGCGACAGCAATTTGCCTTGCGCGGCCGAGACATCGATGGCCGGAAGGCCCTGGTCGCGGTTGGCCGCAAGCACGGCGTCCAGCACGCGGTCCGCTTCGAAAAGCGAGGAAACGATATAGTCGTCGACTGCCGTCCAGGTCTTGCTGCTCATAGCTCTTCCTCGTTGCATGAAGCCAGATCAGGATCACGGCTAAGAGCCATCATCCCGATCCGGCTTCTTTGTTGGAGCATGATCTTTCTCGAAAACCGGTACCCACTTTTCGGGATCATGCTCTGAATGCAAAAAGGGGCCCGCGTAGGCCCCTTCTCGTCGTTTCTCATATCATGCCGCTTACTGCGCGGCGTTGACCATGTCGGTCAGCATCGGGTCGGCGACCTCGACACCGGAGGCCTTGCGGCGCTCGTCGATGATGAGCTCGTCGCGCGAGGTGGCGATGCGCCTGATCTGGCTCATCGTGCCGCCAGTGCCGGCCGGGATCAGACGGCCGACGATGACGTTTTCCTTCAGGCCCTGCAGCATGTCGGTCTTGCCGGCAACCGCAGCCTCGGTGAGCACCCTGGTCGTCTCCTGGAAGGAGGCGGCTGAGATGAAGGACGGCGTCTGCAGCGAGGCCTTGGTGATGCCGAGCAGCACCGGCTGACCTTCGGCCGGCTTCTTGCCGTCCTCGATCAGGCGCTCGTTGACCTCTTCCAGCTCGATCACGTCGACGTGGTCGCCCGGGATGTAGGTCGAGTCGCCCTGCGTGGTGATCTCGACCTTCTGCAGCATCTGGCGAACGATCACCTCAATGTGCTTGTCGTTGATCGACACGCCCTGCAGGCGGTAGACCTCCTGGATTTCGTTCACGAGGTAGGAGGCAAGCGCCTCCACGCCCTTGATCGCCAGGATGTCGTGCGGCGCCGGGTTGCCGTCGAGGATGTAGTCGCCCTTCTCGATGACGTCGCCGTCCTGGAGATGGAACGGCTTGCCCTTCGGGATCAGGTACTCCACCGGCTCGAGCGTCGAGTCATGCGGCTCGATGATGATGCGGCGCTTGTTCTTGTAGTCGCGGCCGAAGCGGATCGTGCCATCGATCTCGGCGATGATGGCGTGATCCTTCGGACGGCGAGCCTCGAACAGTTCGGCCACGCGCGGCAGACCACCGGTGATGTCCTTGGTCTTGGCGCTTTCCATCGGGATACGCGCCAGCACGTCGCCAGGCTTCACATGGGCGCCCGGCTCGACCGAGAGGATGGCCTCGACCGAGAGCAGGAAGCGCGCATCGCCGCCCTTCGACAGCTTACCGACCTTGCCCTTGGCGTCCTGGATGACGATCGCCGGCTTCAGGTCGCTGCCGCGCGGCGTCGAACGCCAGTCGATGACCTCACGCTTGGTGATGCCGGTCGACTCGTCGGCCGTTTCCTGAACGGAGATGCCGTCGACCAGGTCCTCGAACGCCACGCGACCCTCGATTTCGGTGAGGATCGGGCGGGTATAGGGATCCCACTCGGCGATACGCTGGCCGCGCTTCACCTTGTCGCCATCGTCCACGAAGATGCGCGAACCATAGGCGACGCGGTGCGTGGCGCGCTCCTTGCCGGTCTCATCGAGGATGAGCACCGCCATGTTGCGGCCCATGACCATCTGCTGGCCTTCCGAGTTGCGCACCACGTTGCGGTTGCGGATCTGCACCTTGCCCTCATAGGAGGCTTCAAGGAACGAAGAGTCCACCACCTGCGCCGTGCCGCCCATGTGGAAGGTACGCATGGTGAGCTGGGTGCCCGGCTCGCCGATCGACTGCGCCGCGATGACGCCGACGGCCTCGCCCTGGTTGACGGGGGTACCGCGGGCCAGGTCGCGACCGTAGCAGACGGCGCACACGCCGGTCCTGACCTCGCAGGTCAGCGCCGAGCGGATGCGGACCGACTGCACGCCGGCCTTTTCGATCTGCTCCACATCGCGCTCGTCCATCAGCTTGCCGGCCTTGACCAGCAGATCGCCGGTGACCGGGTGGTTGATGTCGTCGAGCGCGGTGCGGCCCAGCACGCGCTGGCCGACCGAAGCAACAATCTGGCCGGCATCGACGATCGGCTGCATGGTGAGGCCCTTGTCGGTGCCGCAATCCACGGAGTTGACGATGCAGTCCTGCGCCACGTCGACGAGACGGCGGGTGAGGTAGCCCGAGTTCGCCGTCTTCAAGGCGGTGTCGGCCAGACCCTTGCGGGCGCCGTGGGTCGAGTTGAAGTACTCGAGCACGGTGAGGCCTTCCTTGAAGTTCGAGATGATCGGCGTCTCGATGATTTCACCCGACGGCTTGGCCATCAGGCCACGCATGCCGGCGAGCTGACGCATCTGGGTGGGCGAACCGCGCGCACCCGAATGCGACATCATGTAGATCGAGTTCATCGGCTTCTGGCGGCCGTTGTCCTCGAACTCCACCGCCTTGATGCGGGCCATCATCTCGTCGGCGACCTTTTCCGAGCACTTGGCCCAGGCGTCGACGACCTTGTTGTACTTCTCGCCCTGCGTGATCAGGCCGTCATTGTACTGCTGTTCGTACTCCTTGGCCAAAGCCTCGGTCTCGGAGACCAGCTTCAGCTTGGTATCCGGGATCAGCATGTCGTCCTTGCCGAACGAAATGCCGGCACGGCAGGCATGGGCGAAGCCGAGCGCCATGATGCGGTCGCAGAAGATGACCGTCTCTTTCTGACCGCAGTGGCGGTAGACGGTGTCGATCATCTTGGAGATGTTCTTCTTGGTCATCTCCTGGTTGGCGGTCTCATACGGCACGTTGACGTTCTTCGGCAGAAGCTCGCCGATGATCATGCGGCCGGGCGTGGTGTCGTAGATCTTCGACACGACATTGCCTTCGGCGTCGACCGTGCGGAAGCGGCCCTTGATCTTGGCGTGCAGCGTCACGGCCTTGGTCTCCAGCGCATGCTGGAGCTCGCCCATGTCGGCAAACACCATGCCTTCGCCCGGCTCGTTCTGGTTGACGATCGAGAGATAGTAGAGACCGAGAACCATGTCCTGCGACGGCACGATGATCGGCGCGCCGGAGGCCGGGTGCAGGATGTTGTTGGTCGACATCATCAGCACGCGGGCTTCGAGCTGCGCTTCCAGCGACAGCGGCACGTGGACCGCCATCTGGTCACCGTCGAAGTCGGCGTTGAAGGCGGTGCAGACCAGCGGATGCAGCTGGATCGCCTTGCCTTCGATCAGGGTCGGCTCGAACGCCTGGATGCCGAGGCGGTGCAGCGTCGGCGCGCGGTTGAGCAGCACCGGATGCTCGCGGATAACCTCGTCGAGGATATCCCAAACCTCCGGACGCTCCTTCTCGACCAGCTTCTTCGCCTGCTTGACGGTCGAGGAGAAACCCTTGGCGTCGAGGCGGGCGTAGATGAAGGGCTTGAACAGCTCGAGCGCCATCTTCTTCGGCAGGCCACACTGATGCAGCTTCAGCTCCGGACCGGTCACGATGACCGAGCGACCGGAATAGTCGACGCGCTTGCCGAGCAGGTTCTGACGGAACCGGCCCTGCTTGCCCTTGAGCATGTCGGACAGCGACTTCAGCGGACGCTTGTTGGCGCCGGTGATGACGCGGCCGCGACGGCCGTTGTCGAACAGCGCGTCGACGGCTTCCTGCAGCATGCGCTTCTCGTTGCGCACGATGATGCCGGGCGCGCGCAACTCGATCAGCCGCTTCAGGCGGTTGTTGCGGTTGATGACGCGGCGATAGAGGTCATTCAGATCCGACGTCGCAAAGCGGCCGCCGTCCAGCGGAACCAGCGGGCGCAGATCCGGCGGGATCACCGGAACCACCTTCATGATCATCCATTCCGGACGGTTGCCGGATTCCATGAAGTTCTCGACGACCTTGAGCCGCTTCAGATACTTCTTCTGCTTCAGCTCGGAGGTGGTCGAAGCCAGCTCCGAACGCAGGTCGCCGGCGATCTTCTCCAGGTCCATGCCGGCAAGCAGGTCATGGATGGCCTCGGCGCCGATCATGGCGGTGAAAGAATCCTCGCCGTACTCGTCGACGGCGAGCATGTAC